>JAXHTU010000164.1:0-3574 GCA_034189955.1 Pseudomonadota bacterium
GCGGGGGGCCGGGCGGCGGGGTGGTGGGGGGAGCCGGCTCCGGGATGGGTTGCCAGCCGGGTCGCCTCGACCATCCCCCTCATCCGAGCGGCTCCGCCGCCCACCTTCTCCCCCGAGGGGAGAAGGCCGCGCCCTGCCTGCTCCGTTGCGACCACCCAAAGAAAAAGGGCCGCCTCCCTGCGGAAGCGGCCCCCAACTCTCTGGAACGGGTCTGAACCCTATTCGATGTCTTCGTTCAGCAGGCCGACCTTGAAGAAGCCCTTGGCCTGGAGCTCGTTCATGACTTCCATGAACTGGTTGTAGGAAACTTCCGGATCGGCGCGGATGAAGACGCGCTCGTCCTTGCAGGCCGGGTCGCCGCCGCCGAGGGCGGTGCAGACGTCCGAGGCCAGGCCTTCCAGCGACGACTGCTGGTCGGCGATGAAGATCGAGCCGGTTTCCTGGACGGTGATGTACACCGGATCCTTCTGCTCGGTCGGGTTCACCGGCGGCACCGCCGGCGGCAGGTCGAGGCGGATCGACACCGTCGCCATCGGCGCGGCGACCATGAAGATGATCAGCAGCACCAGCATGATGTCGACGAACGGCGTGACGTTGATCTCGGCGTTCTGGTCAATGGTGTGGCCTTTGCCGCCACCCGGTCCGGAAAGTTTGGCGCCCATGCGCTGGTTCTCCCTCTGGCCCGGCGCGACAGGCGGCGAGCGACGCTAAAAGCTTCGGACCGTCTCTTGGCGTCCCCGGCCCGGCTTGTAAAGCGGGTTCAGGGCGAAGTCGGTTCCCTCGCGGGATTCGTCTTCGTTTTACGCCTCGGGGGCGAGCCGTTCAGGCCCGATCAGCGCCCTTGGGCCAGCTTCAGAAAGCGGTCCTTGAGCGCGCCGTCGGTCTTGAAGGCGCCAGTGAAGCGGGTGGTGATGGTCGAAACGTGGCGATGATGCACGCCGCGGGTCGTCATGCACTGGTGTTCGGCGTCGATCAGGATGGCCACGCCGGCCGGCTGCAGGTTCGATTCGATGGCGGCGGCGATCTGGTTGGTCAGCACCTCCTGGGTCTGCAGCCGGCGCGAGAAGATCTCGACCACCCGCGCCAGCTTGGAAATGCCGACGACCTTCTCATTGGGAATGTAGGCGACATAGGCCTTGCCGAGGAACGGGGCCATGTGGTGCTCGCAGTGGCTCTCGACCTCGATGTCGCGCAGCAGCACCATGTCGTCATAGCCCTGGACGTCCTCGAAGGTGCGGCTCAGCTCCTTGCCGACGTCGGCGTCATAGCCGTCGAACCATTCGCCATAGGCGTCGACCACCCGCTTGGGCGTGTCGATCAGGCCCGGACGGTCGGGATTGTCGCCGGCCCAGGCCAGCAGGGTCCGGACGGCCTTCAGGGCCTCCTCGCGCGACGGGCGCGTCGTCGCCGGGCCCGTGACCGGGTCGTTGTCGCCGACCAGAACGGGCTTGACGGGGGTGAGGCTCATGGGACGGTTCTCGAACGCGCGGCTTTGTAAGTCGCGGGGGACTGTTTATCAGCTTGGCGGCGTATATGGGACCGCCTGTCCGTCCCGCAAGAAAACTCTCCCGCAAAGACTCCCCATGCCCCTGACGATCCACGACACCCTGCACCGCGAAAAGCGTGTGTTCACGCCGCGCGACCCCGACCGGGTGACCCTCTATGTCTGCGGCCCCACGGTCTATGACTACGCCCACATCGGCAACGCCCGCCCGCCGGTGGTGTTCGACGTGCTGGTCCGTCTGCTGCGCCGCGAATACGGAGCCGACAAGGTCGTCTTCGGCCGCAACGTCACCGACGTGGACGACAAGATCAATGCGAAGGCGGCGAAGGAGGGGACGCCGATCGGCGACGTCACCGCCCGCTACGAGGCCGCCTATCTCGAGGACATGGCCCGGCTGAACGTCGGCCCGCCCGACATCGCCCCGCACGTCACCGACCACATGGCCGCCATCGTCGCCCAGATCGGGGCCATCATGGACAACGGCTGCGCCTACGCCGCCGAGGGCCATGTGCTGTTCGACGTCTCCTCCTACGCCGCCTACGGCCGGCTGTCGGGCCGCAACCTCGACGACATGATCGCCGGCGCCCGGGTCGAGGTCGCGCCCTACAAGAAGAATTCGCACGACTTCGTCCTGTGGAAGCCGTCGAAAGAGGGCGAACCGTCGTGGCCGTCGCCCTGGGGCGAGGGCCGCCCCGGCTGGCATATCGAATGCTCGGCCATGATCGAGGAAACCCTCGGCCTGCCGATCGACATCCACGGCGGCGGCATCGACCTGGTGTTTCCGCACCACGAGAACGAGATCGCCCAGGGCGTCTGCGCCCACGGCCACGCCCATGACAGCGCGCCGCACGCCGAATACAGCCGCTACTGGATGCACAACGGCTTTCTGACCGTCGACGCCGAGAAGATGTCGAAATCGGTCGGCAACGTCCTGCTGCTGCACGACCTGGTCCAGGCCATGCCGGGCGAGGTGGTCCGCTGGGCCCTGCTCAGCGCCCACTACCGCCAGCCGCTGGACTGGAACCAGAGCCTGCTGGACCAGAGCCGCAAGGCGCTGGACCGTCTCTATGGCGCCCTGCACCGCGCCGCCGGGGTCGAGGCCAATGGCGACGAGCCGCCGGCGGAGTTCCTCGCGGCCATCGAGGACGATCTCAACACCCCGGGCGCCATGGCCACGCTGTTCGCCCTGTCCAGCGAGATCGAGCGCGCCATGACCGCCGGCGAACACGGCGTCGTCGCCCGCGCCAAGGGCGAACTGATCGCCGCCGCCGCCCTGATGGGCGTGCTTCAGGCCGATCCCGGCGCCTGGCTGGAGGGCGAGGTCGCCGACGACCTTCGCGCCGAGGTCGAGACCCTGCTGGAACAGCGCGCCGCCGCCCGCGCGGCGAAGGACTGGCCCGAGGCCGACCGCATCCGCGACCGCCTCAACGCCCTGAACGTCGTCGTCATGGACGGTCCCGCCGGCGCGACCTGGCGGGTGAAGGGGTAGGGGCCCAGCGGTTCACCTCCCCGTCGGCGAAGGCCGATGGGGAGGACAGATCGCGAAGCGATCAGGAGGGGGCGGCTCCGGCCGATGTGGGTTCGCGCCGGACTCCCTCACCGCCTGCGCCGCCCCCTCCTGATCGTCGCTGGCGCGCCGATCGGTCCTCCCCATTCGCCTTCGCGAACGGGGAGGTGAGGCCGTGACGCTGTGCTTACAATTCGCGAATCTATAGTCTAGCTATCAGAATATTCGCCAGTGTATTCAACGAACTAACCTTTTCTCGATCCATTTTACCTGTCCTAGGGCCGACCTCCCTTACAATGCGCTTCATCCCGTCGCGGGGGAGGGCGTCTGGCGCCAGGGCCAACCGCGTGCGGCGGGTGTGATCGTTGCGGGACGCCGGGCGTCGCCTTCACGGGCGCGCGCGGCGGAACTGGACCATCCTGCGGGACGGGTTGCTCCCCCTCGCGGCATGGAAAGGGACTGTCCTCCGGTTTGAAACGGAGGAGCCCAGGAGCCTGGCCGCTCCTGCCCGCCCGGGCTTAGTTTCGAAAGGGCCTAAAGGGTGAAGGCCGCGGGGCCGAAAA
>JAXHTU010000165.1:0-3536 GCA_034189955.1 Pseudomonadota bacterium
CTTCCCGCTCGGCGTTCTGGCGGGTGGCCAGTTCGATGGCGCGGCGGCGCGCCTCCTGCTCGGAGGCGGACAGGCCGCCGCCCTCGCGGGACGGCGCGGCCGCCGGGCGCGGCGACTGGGCGGCCGGCGCGTCGGTCTTGGGACGCGCGACATCGAAGCCCTGCGGACGCTGATGCCCGGGGACGGCGCCGACGCGGCGCTTGGTCTCGACCACCACGGTCTTGGTGCGGCCGTGGCTGAAGCTCTGGCGCACGGTGCCGGTCGAAACCGACCCCGCCTGCCGGGGCTTCAGGCTCAGGGGCGCGCGCGGACCCGTCGTGGACGGAGTCCCGGTCGGAGCCTGCGGCGCGCCGTCGTTGGTCTTGTCGTTCTCGTCAGTCATCCGGTCGCTTTACTCGGGATGGCGGGAGATCCGCCATCGTCTCGTTCAAACACAAAAAGCCGCGCGTCGCTCCACTCCCGATCAGGAAGCAGAACCCCGCCCGTCCAAATCCTTATTCGGGGCCTCAGCCCGCCCTTCGCCCCACTCCGGGGGCAGAAGCGGTCGAAATCCCGCCAGTCGTTCGACCTCGAAGGTCCAGCGATCAGCCCGCCCGCCCTCAAGCAGGACGGCGTGTATCGCATTTTCCAGCCCGAGGGCCAAACTCAAATCGTCCGCCGTGAAGACGCCGCAGACTTTCGGGGGCGGAGTCATGTGTTTCGCGAGGGACAGCAGCTTGCCGCGGCCGTCGGCGGATCCGTCGGCCGCCTCCACGATCCAGGCGGCCTTGCCCGACCGCACATTGGCCAGGGACTTCTCGAAGCCAGAGATAAGCACGCCTTCGCGCCGGGCAAGCCCCAGCTGGTCCAGACAGCGCCGGAACAACAGGCTTTCGACCAGGTCGGGCAGGTCGGCGGCGGGCTTCAGCGGGGCCCTGGCGGCGCGCGAGAACAGGTTCTTCTTCACCGCCGCCGCGATCGAGGCGCGGTCGGCCGCGACCCACAGGCCGCGGCCCGGCAGCTTGCGCGCCAGATCGGGGGCCACCGAGCCGTCCGGAGCGGCGACGAAGCGGATCAGGCGAGATTCATCCATGACCTGGTGGGTGACCAGGTCCCGGCGCTCCCTATCGATCGTCGCTTCGCGCAGACTCATGGAGGGCCCGGTCTCCCATCACGCGTTTTCGGGCAGTTCGGGGTCCCCGGCGGGAACCTCGTCTTCGTCGCCTTCCGGCGCAGCCTCTTCTCCGTCCTCGCCTTCCGGCGCGGCGAAGACGGCCTCGGCGTCGTATTCGCCCTCGACCTCTTCCTCGTATTCCGGCTCGGGCTCGGGCTGCGGCAGTTCGGAGGCGTCGATCCAGCCGGCGGCCACGCGCGCCTGCAGGATCAGCATCTCGGCCTCTTCCTGGGCCAGGTTGAAGCTTTCCAGCACGCCCGGGACCTTGACCCGTTCGCCGTTCTTCACTTCGTAGCCGCCGCGGATCTCGTCGGTGGCCAGATCGGCCAGGTCCTCGACCGTCTTGATCCCGCCTTCGCCGAGGGCGACGGCGATGGCGCCGGTCACGCCCGGAACGGCCATGACGCCGTCCTCGACGCCCAGCTCGACGCGTTTCGCGTCCAGAATGGCGGCCTGTTTCTCGAGGAAGTCGCGGGCGCGGGCCTGCAGCTCCTCGGCCGTGTCTTCGTCGAAGCCTTCGATGTCGGAGATTTCATAGGGTTCGACGAAGGCCAGATCCTCGACCGTGGCGAAGCCTTCGGTGACCAGCAGCTGGGCGATGACCTCGTCGACGTCGAGGGCTTCCTGGAACAGGACGGTGCGCTCGCTGAACTCGCGCTGGCGACGCTCGGAGTCCTGCGACTCGGTGATGATGTCGATCTGCCAGCCGGTCAGCTGGCTGGCGAGGCGGACGTTCTGGCCGCGGCGGCCGATGGCCAGCGACAGCTGCTCGTCCGGCACCACCACCTCGACGCGGTCGGCTTCTTCGTCCAGCACCACCTTGGACACCTCGGCCGGAGCCAGGGCGTTGACGATGAAGGTGGGCTCGTCCGGGTTCCACTGGATGATGTCGATCTTCTCGCCCTGCAGCTCGGCGACGACCGCCTGCACCCGCGAGCCGCGCATGCCGACGCAGGCGCCGACCGGATCGATCGAGGAATCGTTCGACAGCACGGCCATCTTGGCGCGCGAGCCGGCGTCGCGGGCGGCGGCGCGGATCTCGATCACGCCGTCGTAGACTTCCGGAACTTCCTGGGCGAACAGCTTGGCCATGAAGCCGGGGTGCGAGCGCGACAGCATGACCTGCGGGCCCTTGGCCTCGGCGCGGACGTCGTAGATGTAGGTGCGGATCCGGTCGCCGATGTTGAACACCTCGCGCGGGATCGAGTCGTTGCGGCGCATGATGCCCTCGCCGCGCCCCAGGTCGACGACGGTGTTGCCGTATTCGACGCGCTTGACGGTGCCGTTGACGATCTCGCCGACGCGGTCCTTGAACTCTTCGTACTGGTTGGCGCGCTCGGCGTCGCGAACCTTGCCCATGACGACCTGGCGGGCCATCTGGGTCTGCACCCGGCCGAACTCGAACTCGGGCAGGGTCTCGACATATTCCTTGCCGACGAAGGCCTCCGGGTCGCGCTTCAGCGCGTCCTTCAGGCGCACCATGGCGCTGTCGTTGAACTCTTCCAGCTCGTCTTCCGGCTGCCAGTCGTCCTCGACGATGGTGACGTGACGGGTCAGGGCCATTTCGCCCGACTTGATGTCGATCTTGGCGCGGATGTCGTGATGGGCGCCGTAGCGCGACTTGGCGCCCTTCTGGATCGCCTCCTCGATCGCCTCGACGACGATCTCCTTGTCGATGTTCTTCTCGCGCGCGACCGCATCGGCGATCTGCAGCAGTTCGAGTCGGTTCGCGGAAACGCCGGCGACAGCCATGGTCTAGTCCTCGGTCTCGGTGGGGTCGGAGTTGTCGTTACGGGCGGCGCGCTTCTCGGCGCCCGCCTTCATCAATTCGTCGGTCAGCACCAGCTTGGCGTCGACCAGCCAGTCGAACGGGATCAGGGCGGTGTCCTCCTCGCCATCCAGATCGATGGCGATGTTGGAGCCCTCGGTCCCGGCGATGGTTCCCTTGAAGCGTTTGCGCCCCTCGATCATGCGATCGGTCTCGAGCCGCGCCTCAAAGCCCTCGAACAGGTCGAAGTCGCTCTGGCGCGTCAGCGGCCGGTCGATGCCGGGCGACGACACCTCCAGCAGATATTCGCCGCTGATCGGGTCGGCGGCGTCGAACACCTCGGACACGGCGCGGCTCAGGCGGGCGCATTCCTCGACCGCGATATCGTGGTCGGCCGGTCGCTCCGCCATGATCTGCAGCCGCCGGCGCAGGGTGCCGCCCATCAGGCGCACCCGCACGATGTCGAGGCCGAGGCTTTCCGCCACGGGTTCGATCAGCTCCAGCAGAGCGCGGTCTTCGACGGTCCTGGCCTTCAAGTCACTTCTCAATTCGGGGCGCCGCAGAGGCGGCCGTCGGGCCCGCCGCTTTTGTTTTGTCCGGACCCCGGGCCGCCTC
>JAXHTU010000166.1:0-3366 GCA_034189955.1 Pseudomonadota bacterium
CGCTCGTGGCCGTCCTCTGCCCGAAGCCGTCCGCCAGCGTCTCGCGCAGCGACAGGCCAGGCCCCAGGTCCGAGGTCTGCACGGTATAGGTCGAGCCCGTGGCGCCCGCGATCTCGGCCCCGCCCCGCAGCCATTGCCGGCTGCGCGAGGGTGCGCCCGCGCCCCGCTCGACCGCCCAGAGTCCCTCGCCCGCCGACAGCACCTGCCCCGGCGCGGCAGCGCCCGCGACGGGGGGCGGCACCAGGTTCACCGGTCCGCCCGCAAGGGCGCCGGTCGCGAAGGGATAGGTGCCTGCAAGGCTTGCGGGCTCGGTCACCGTCACCGTCAGGGGGCCGGTCTCGGACCGCACGGTCAGCGTGTTGTCGGTCTCGATCTCGACGGCCAGTTCGGGCGCCAAGATCGTCACGTCGATCTGCCCGTCCCGCGTCTGCCCCGAGCCGTCGGCGATGGTATAGACCACCGTGTCGAAGCCCGCGACGCCCGGCGGCGGCGTATAGCTCACCGTCCCGTTCGCCTCAGCCACCGCCGTCCCGAGCGCCGCAGTGGCGGAGAGAAGCGTGAGAGGGGTTCCCTCGGGGTCGAAGTCGTTCGACAGCACCCAAACCGTCACCGGCCCGCCGTCCTGCGCCACGCTCGCCGCGTCGGGGACCGTCACGGGCCGCTTGTCGCTGGCGAAAAGCGCAAGCGGCGGCGCGGCCAGCCACAGGCTGACGGGATCGTAGATAGTGCGCATCAGATCGCCTCGCGCACGATCAGGGCCGCGCCCGGACCCTCCTTGCGATAGCGGACCACCGCCCCCGAGGGGAATTGCACGGCATGGAACTCGTGCAGCGCCAGGCCATCGGCGGCGTCGGGCGTGTCGGTGGTGGTGACGAAGACGCTGCCCTTGCGGGTCTGCCAGATTTCGTCGCTGGCCAGCGTGACGGGGTCCGACCAGTCGGTCGCGGCGTCGGTGATGAGAGCCATCTTCGGGAAACTCCTTCGGCGGGTCGGGATCGCGAGAAGGGTCCGGGAAGCGGGTTAAGGGCGGCTAACGGAGCGCGCGTTGCTCATAGCCGCCCGCGCCGGTCGAGTGCGGCGACAAGGGGGGCGAGCGTGCGCGCGAGGCGGTCGAGGACCGGCCGGCGCGGATCGCCCGCAGCCCCCGGCGGACAGGGATAGCCGAAGCGGTGATAGTCGGTCGCGAAGACCCGCGCGAAAAGCGCGGTCTCCTGCGGCGCCATCCGTCCGCGCCCGCTTCGTTCGGTCGGGATCGCGTGCGGCAGCGGGGCGAGCAGGGCCTCGCCCGAGGCCTGCGCCAGCCAGGCCGCGACGGGGGCCAGACCCTCCTCCAGCCGGAACACCCGTGCGCCCTCCGGCACGAAGTCGGATTGCGGTCGGAAATGGTTGTCGAAGGCGTGGGGATGACGCGCCGCCACCGCCAGCATCAGTCTCGACCAAAGGGGAAACGGCAGAAAGGCCAGTATCCTCCCCATCTTCGTGGCCCGCCGTCCGCGGCGCTGCCAGCGGTGCTCGCTCGCCATCCGCGCGGCGGGATCGCGCACCACCGCGAAGACCGCGTCGGGGGGTCGCGGCAGCCGCGCCCGCGCGTCCTCCCAGGTCAGGTGCTGGGGCGAGTTCGGCGGATCGGCCAGCCGCCATCCGCCGCGCCGCCACCACAGATCCCAGCCCCAGTGGAGATGGCCGACCGCCTCGCCCCAGGTCGCGACCATGAGTTGCTCGACCGAGGTGCCGCCCGCCTTGGGACAGTGGGCGAACCAGATCAGCCGGCCGGGGAGGGTGAGCGAGGGCATGAGGCGCTTCTCGCCCGAACATGGTTGATGCGCGGTTAATGCAGACCTTAAGCCCGCGTTAACCATGAGCGCGGGATGAAGGCGGCATGTTCGACGCCGCCGCCTCCCCCGACTCGCCTCCTCCTGCAGCTCTGCGGGCCCTCGCCTTCTACCTGCCGCAGTACCACCCCGTGCCCGAGAACGACGCCTTCTGGGGCGCGGGCTTCACCGAATGGCGCAACGTCGTGCGCGCCCGTCCCCGCTTTCCCGGCCACGAGCAGCCGCACCTGCCGGCCGACCTGGGGTTCTACGACCTGCGCCTGCCCGAGACGCGCGCGGCCCAGGCCGATCTCGCCCGCGCCGCGGGGCTTTCGGGCTTCTGCTGGTATCACTACTGGTTCGGCGGCCGCCGCGTGCTCCACCGCCCCTTCGACGAGGTGCTGTCCTCCCGCGCGCCGGACTTTCCCTTCATGCTCTGCTGGGCCAACGAGAACTGGACGCGGGCCTGGGACGGGGGATCGCGTGAGGTGATCCTCGCGCAGGACTACTCCGACGAGGATACGCGCGCCCACGCCCGTCACCTGGCCCCCGCCTTCGCCGACCCGCGCTATATCCGCATCGGCGACCGCCCGGTCTTTGCAGTCTACAACGCCGACGATCTGCCCGACCCCGGGCGCTGGACCGATCTGTTCCGGGAAACGTCTCTGACACAGGGGTTTTCACCTTACCTGATCCGCGTCGAGCGCTGGCTAGACCGCGACACGCGCTCCCCCGCCGACCTCGGCTTCGACGCCGCGCTGGACTTCCAGCCCTTCTCGCGCAGTTTCCGCCGCTGGCTCCACGCCCGCCCCGATCTGAAGGCGCGCCCCCTTGCGCGGATCGGAAACCGCCTCGCCCGCGACTGGCGGCGGGCGCAGCCCTGGCGGCGCTTCGACCGGCTCCACGACCTTTCGGCCTTCGTCGACCACGACCTGGCCGAGCCGCCCGCGCCCTATACCCGCTTTCCCGGCGTCAGCCCGTCCTGGGACAACTCGGCCCGCCGTCCGCCCGGGCAGGCCATCGTCTTCCGGGGCGCCTCGCCGGCGCTCTTCCGCCGCTGGCTCGACGGCAAGGTCCGCGCCTTCGTGCCGCCCTCGCCGCAGGAAAACCTGCTGTTCGTCAACGCCTGGAACGAATGGGCCGAGGGCAACCACCTCGAGCCCTGCCTGCGTCACGGCCATCACTGGCTTGAGGCGGTTCGCAGCGGGCTGGCGTTCGACGTTGCCGAGGATGCCCCCATTGAGTAGTGCTGTCGCCGTACAGGCAGGCAAGACGACACTCGTGATCAAACGGTTGACCGGGAACTTCAGCGGCGAGGGCTATCAGGCACGCGCGCTCCGCGGCTCGATGATGACGATGGTCAACTTCGGCGGCCACAACGCCTTGCGGCTCGGCTCGAACCTGATCCTGACGCGCATCCTCTTCCCCGAGGCTTTCGGCCTGATGGCGCTGGTGCAGGTGGTGCTGGCGGCGACCGCGATGTTCTCGGACTTCGGCATCACCGGCTCGATCGTGCAGCACCGGCGCGGCGAGGATCCCGCCTTCCTCAACACCG
>JAXHTU010000167.1:0-3263 GCA_034189955.1 Pseudomonadota bacterium
GCGGGCTGCACACCGCCGTGAACACGCTGGGCATGACCTCGACGCTTTCCAGCCCCGGCCAGTCGCCGCTCCCGGAACGGATGCCGACATCGAAGCCCTCGCGCGACAGGTCGACCAGATGCGCCGCCGTATCCAGCCGCACCGCCAGCTCGGGATGGGCCAGCTGGAACTCGCCCAGCCGCGGCGCCAGCCACTGCGTCGCCAGCGTCGCCAGGGTGGTGATCGACAGAATGGCCTGATCCTGCTCGGTCAACTCCGACAGGGCCCGCCGAAGCAGGTTCATCGCCTCGGTGGCGGCGCGCGACAGCCGCTCGCCCGGCTCGGTCGGCACGACTTCGCGCGGGAGGCGGCGGAACAGACTCTGGCCCAGCCGTCCTTCCAGCGCCTTGATCTGCCAGCTGACGGCCGCCTGGGTCATGCCCAGCTCCTCCGCCGCGCGGGTGAAGCTGTTCAGCCGCGCCGCCGCCTCGAACACGCGCAGGGAGGCGAGGGGAATTCCGGCGAGGGGATCGGTCATAAGCTTGCCTTATGCGGTTACGCGCCAATCTGGTTTGTGGAGCCTCCCCGTCAAGATCATTCTGACCTTGCCCTCACCGCAGGGCCGTCAGGAGGCCGAAATGGAAGAGGTTCATCGCACACATAAGGAACCCGCATGGGGGTGGATCGGCGTGCTCTACGCCTGGCGCCGCAGCCGCGTCCGGGCCCGACTTCGTCAGCCGAAGGCGGATGGCAAGGCGTCACCGTCGCTGATCCATCCGACCGGCGCGGCGCGCTAGTCGCCCGTCCAGCCGTCGGCCTCGCGCAGGGCGTTGTGGATGGCGGTCGCCGCGATGGCGGCCTCGGCCCCCGCCACGGCGATCTGGTTCAGTCCGCGCACAAGGTCCCCGGCGGCGTAAAGGCCGGGGACGCTGGTCGCCTGATGGTCGTCGACGACCATCCGCCCGTCATCGCCCGTCCGGGCCCCCAGCGCCTCCGCCAGTCCGGCGTTGGGCGTGGTTCCCAGGGCCGAATAGACCATGTCGAACACCCGGAAGCTCCCGCCCCAGCCCAGGGCCGTGACGCGATCGCCCTCCAGCCGGACGTTGTCGACCGGGGTGCGGATCAGCTCGACATCCATCCGGCGCAGCGCGTCCTCCTGCGTCAGGGCCTCGGCCGGACCGGTGTGGATCAGCGTCACCCGGTCCGAATAGGTGCGCAGGAACGCCGCCTCGCGCACCCCCCGGTCGTCCTTGCCGAGGATCGCCACCGCCTTGTCGATCGCCTCATAGCCGTCGCAGATCGGGCAGATGCGGACCAGCGACCGCTCGATGGCGCGCTCGACGCCCGGCAGGTCCGGATGGTGGTCGGTGACGCCGGTCGCCAGCAGCACCGCCCGCGTCCGCACCTCGCGCCCGTTCAACCGCGCCCGGAAGCCGTCGCCATCCCGCTCCAGCGCCTCGACCCGGCCCGGCTCGACCACGGCGCCGTATTCCACCGCCTGTTCGGTCATCCGCTCCAGGATCGCTTCGCCGGTGATTCCTTCCGGAAAGCCGGGCATGTTGTGGCTGACCGGGATCCAGCACGCCCGCGGCGCGCCGCCGTCGGCCACCAGCACCCGCCGCCGGAACCGCGCCAGATAGGTGGCGGCGGTCAGGCCGGCGGGGCCCGCCCCGATGATCAGAACCTCGGGTTCAAAGTCGGTCATCGCGTCCGCCATATCGTCGGCCACCACTCCGCGGGGATTCCCCAGCATTCCGACATCTCCGATTCCGAGGTGAGAACGAACGCGCGACCGGTCCAGGTCCAGGTCGAGCTGACGCCGCAATCGCCGACGCCGCGCCCTTTGGCGAAGGCGCTGAGGGTGCGGCTCTCCGGCGAATAGGCGCCGTTGATGGTGCCGGCCGTGACCTCCCCGGAGCTGGAGCTCAATCGGGCCGGGCGAGGGTCCCGACCGCCAGGTCCGGTGACGTACCAGTCGTGGCCGATGTTGTAGGCGCCGACAAAGCACGGCACGGCCCAAAGCTCGGTCGCGGCGTCCAGTCGCGCCGACATGACCTGGTGGGCGGCCCGGTGGTCGCCGGTCTCGGCGCGGCACGCGGCGACGGCCGGAACGGCCTCCAGCTCCGCCGGCAGCGCCCGTTCCGAATCGCCGAAGCCGGTTTGCGCCACGGCCGGCGCCGGCGTGACGATGGGCAGCGCAGGCGCCTCCGGGACAGCCGCGGCCGGCTGGCGTCCCGGACCGCGCAGCGCCGTGACAGTACCCACCCGTCCCTGCCGCTCGTCGATCCACAACAGCGCGGCCGCCGCGCCGGAGAGCGAAATCGCCTGGTCGGAGCCGATCCGGGCTGTCGCGCCATCGGCGAGGGCCCGGACCGCCTCCAGCGCCCGGGATGGCGACAGGGTGGCGACATCCGCATTGTCAGTCAGCGTCATCGGATAGTCGGTCGCGTCGATGGTCAGGATAAACGGGCCGTTCTCCGCGCCATCGTCCGGCCAACGCCCCGCGGCGACTTCGGGCCGGGCGTCGGCGCCCGCGGCCATGGCCACCCGGATCCAACGGATCCCGTCCTCACCCCGACCATAGGCGAAGCAGGCGTTGCCGTTGTCGCAGACGGCGATCCAGTCGCGGAAGGCGCGCCTCTCGCTGGGCGGACTGGCGGCGACCGCCTCCTGGGGGGTGTCTGCGGCCTCGGGCGCCGGGGTCGCCGCGCTCCCTCCGGGGGAGCAGGCGACGAGGCCGAGGCCGGCGAGCAGGGACAGAAAGCGCATGGGGTCTCCCGGGTCGCGTCGACCGCTCGCGCGGGTATTGCACGCCAGCGCCATTCTCGCGGCTCGGGCGTCCTGCTGCAACGGTCCGCGGTTCAGGCTTCGCCGGCTTCCGGCGAGGGCTCCAGCCCATCCAGCACCCGCCGCATCAGTTCCGGGTCGATCAGCACCGGCGCCTCGCAAAAGGCGACGATCCAGCGCTGCACCAGCGCCTTCGTTTCGGTGTCCACAATCTCGTTCCCGACTACGCTACAGGCCCTCCCCAACGACCCCGCCGCTGTCCGGTTTCACTCCGGACCCGGCTAATCTGCGACCGTGGCGTCGTGTCGCGGGGTTTGCGCCCCGCCCGGCGGCGGCTATACCGCCCGCCTCACTCCCCATTCCCAATCAGAGGCGCGAAACCGCATGACCAGGATCAAGGTCGCCAATCCCATCGTGGACATCGACGGCGACGAGATGACCCGCATCATCTGGCAGATGATCAAGGACAAGCTGGTCTTCCCCTTCCTCGACCTCGA
>JAXHTU010000168.1:0-3259 GCA_034189955.1 Pseudomonadota bacterium
GCCCGTGAAGCCTGTCAAGCGGGAGTGTGTGGAATTTTCGTCAAAAGCGCGTTAACCGCAGGGCCCGGGCTAGACGATCTCCAGCGCGATCGCGGTCGCCTCGCCGCCGCCGATGCACAGCGAGGCCACGCCGCGCGTGCCGCCGCGTGCCTTCAGGGCATGCAGCAGGGTCACCACCAGGCGCGCGCCGCTGGCGCCGATCGGGTGGCCGAGCGCGGTCGCGCCGCCGTTGACGTTGAGCTTGTCGTGCGGGATCCCGAGTTCGCGGATCGGCGCCATCGCCACCACTGAAAACGCTTCATTGACCTCGAACACGTCGACCTGGTCCACGCTCCAGCCCACCTTGTCGAGCAGGTTGCGGATCGCGCTCACCGGGGCGGTGGTGAACCACTCGGGCTCCTGCGAGAAGGTGGCGTGGCCGACGATGCGTGCAATCGGTTCCAGCCCGAGGTTGGCCGCATGTTCGGCGCTCATCAGGACCGTGGCCGCGGCGCCGTCGGAGATGCTCGACGAACTGGCGGCGGTCACCGTGCCGTCCTTGCGGAAGGCGGCGCGCAGGGTGGGGATCTTGGCGATGTCGGACTTGCCCGGCTGCTCGTCGGTGTCGACCTCCACCTCGCCCTTGCGGGTGGCGACCTTGACCGGGACGATCTCGTCCTTGAACGCGCCCGAGGCGATCGCCGCCTGCGCACGCTTGACCGACTCGATCGTGTAGGCGTCCTGCTCCTCGCGGGTGAAGCCGTACTTGTCGGCGGTCGACTCGGCGAACACGCCCATCGACTGGCCGTCGTAGGGGTTGGTCAGGCCGTCCCAGGCCATGTGGTCGACCAGCTTGGCATCGCCGTAGCGCAGGCCCGGCCGGGCCGAGACCATGTGCGGCGCGTTGGTCATCGACTCCATGCCGCCGGCGACGACCACGCTGGCCGAGCCGGCCTTGATCAGGTCGTGGCCCAGCATGATGGCCTTCATGCCCGACCCGCACACCTTGTTGATCGTGGTGCAGCCGGTGGCCTTGGGCAGCCCGGCGGCCAGCGACGCCTGGCGCGCGGGCGCCTGGCCGAGGTTGGCGGGCAGCACGCAGCCCATGATCACTTCCGAGACGTCCTCGCCCTTGACGCCGGCGTGCTCGAGCGCGCCGCGGATCGCGGCGGCGCCCAATGTCGGCGTGGGCACGCCGGTGAACTGGCCGAGCATGGAACCGATGGCGGTGCGCTTGGCACCGACGATGACGACGTCGCTCACGGGAGGCTCCGGGGATGCGTGGGGTCGTTGATTATCGCGTTCGTGACGGGGTCCGGCAAACGCGGGCGCCGGACCGACGCATGTTCGCTGTCGCACGTGTAGAGTCCGGGACAAGCCGAGGACGGCGATGGGATAAATGGAGGCGGGGATGTCGAAGCGGGAGTGGGGAACTGTGTCGCGCCTGACGATGGCGCTCTGGATCGGTCTGGCCCTGGGGGCCTGTGGTGGCGGAGGGGGGCAGGCGACACGGCCGGATCCGCCCCCACTTGGTCCCCCGGTGCCTCCGCCCGATCCGCCGACCGAACCGCCGGGCCCGCCCGTGGTCGAGACCCCCAACCCCGACTTCAGCGACCACCTGACGCTGACCGGCGCCGACGCCGCGCAGGACGCGGGCTGGACCGGCGAGGGCATCCGCATCGGCGTGATCGACAGCGGCGTCAACCGCGACCATCCCGCACTCGCCGGACGCGTCGTCGACAACCTGACCTACATCGACCCGAACACCAACGACCTGTCGGTCGACGACGTGGTCGGCCACGGCACCGCGGTCGCACAGATCATCGCCGGGCAGGCCTTCGGGCAGTGGCCCGGCGGCGTCGCGCCCGGTGCGGAGATCGTCTCGGCCCGGATCATCAGCGACGAGCCGCCCGAGGACGACGGCAGCGGCGAAGGCAACGAGGTCGACGGCGCGCTCGGCCTGGCGCCGATCCACGACGACCTGATCGCGCGCGACGTGCGGATCATGAACAACTCCTGGGGCGGCCTGTACTGGACCAACCCGGCCGCCACCGCCGAGATCGCGGCCGAGTACCGGCCCTTCATCGTCGACAACGACGGCCTGGTGGTGTTCTCCGCCGGCAATTCGGGCTTCGCCGATCCCTCCGACATGTCGGCACTGCCGAGCCAGGCCGGCACCGGCGGCAGCCGGCCGGCGGCGGACCTGGAGCGCGGCTGGCTGGCGGTGGCGGCGCTGGACGCCGACTCGCCCACGCAACTGGCCGTGTACTCCAACGCCTGCGGCGTGGCGATGGACTACTGCCTCGCCGCGCCGGGCACCGTGGTCGTGACCGGCACCGACGACCCCCCGGACGATCCGGAGTACTGGCAGTGGTCAGGCACCTCGTTCGCCGCGCCGATCGTCTCCGGCGCCGCGGCGCTGGTGTGGGAAGCGTTCCCGTATTTCGACAACGACCTGGTGCGGCAGACGCTGCTGGGCACCGCGACCGACCTCGGCGCGCCAGGCGTGGACGCGGTGTTCGGCCATGGCGCGGTCGACGTCGAGGCCGCGGTGCGCGGGCCTGCGCGGCTGGACTGGGGCGACGTCACGGCCGACTTCGACGGCATCACCTCCACCTGGGGCAATGCCCTGAGTGGCGACGGCGCGCTGGTCAAGCGCGGCACCGGCACCCTGGTGCTGGGTGCGACCGCCGGCAACGCCGGCGGCCTGCGCGTGGAGCAGGGCGCGCTGCTCGCCGAGCGCAGCGTGTCGGGCGACGTGACGGTGGAGCGCTCGGGCACCTTCGGTCTCGGGATCGCGGTACTGGGGGATCTGGTCAATGAAGGACGCACGGACCTGCTGCCGCACGAGGCGGGCAGTTCCCCGAGCGCGTCGACCGTCGGCGGCGACTACCTCCACGCCTCCGGCGCGGTGCTCGGCCTCGCCCTGGGCCAGGTGCTGGAAGTCACCGGCCGGGTGGAACTGTCCGGGGGCGAACTGCGCATCCTCGGCGTCAAGGACGGGTATACCGCCGGCAGCCGCGAACCGGTCGTGTCCTCGATCGCCGGACTGACCGGCACCTTCAGCTCGCTGACCTGGGCCAGCTCGCTGTTCCTCGACGCGGAGATCGACTACGACGCCTTCGAGGCCTGGCTCGACATCGAACGCATCGACGTGGCGTCGGCGGCGAAGTCGATGGCGCGCATCCGGCCGGCGGGCGTGTCCGCCGCGCAGCGCGTGGAAGCCGCGTTCGACGCGATCGATGCCCACGACGCGGCGGGCCGCTCCAGCGCGGTCGAC
>JAXHTU010000169.1:0-3174 GCA_034189955.1 Pseudomonadota bacterium
CGAAGCCGTCGCGCGGCCGGAGGTGGGCCATGCGGTCCATGTCGAGGTCGGCGGGCTGGAGCCCGGCCGGGAGTATTTCTACCGCTTCACCGCCGGCGCCGAGCGCACGCCGTGGGGCCGGGCCAGGACGGCTCCCGCCGTGGGCGCGGCGGTGGGACAGGTGCGCTTCGGGGTGCTGGGCTGCCAGGCCTATGAGCAGGGGTTCTATACCGGCCATCGCAAGGCGGCGGCCGAGGACTTCGACTTTGTCTATTGTTACGGCGACTATATTTATGAGGGGCGGGGCAACCGGACCTATACCGGCTCGGGCGGGACGATCGAGAACCCGCGCCAGCATGTGGGCGGCGAGACCTATTCGCTGGACGACTATCGCCGGCGGTATGCGCAGTACAAGCTGGATATGGACCTGCAGGCCAGCCATGCGGCGGCGGCGTGGTTCGTGACCTGGGACGATCACGAGATCGCCAACAACTGGGTCGGGGAGATCGACGACGGCGTGCCGCCGGAGGTGTTCCTGCTGCGGCGGCAGGCCGCGGCCCAGGCCTTTTACGAGCATATGCCGCTGCGGCGGTCGTCCTTCCCGCGCGGGGCGGACATCCAGCTGTATCGCAACGCGTCGTGGGGAAACCTGCTGGACCTGAACCTGCTCGACACGCGGCAGCACCGCACGGACCAGCCCTGCGGCGACGCCTGGGCGTCGAGCTGCGACGGCGTGTCGGACCCGCGGGCGCAGGTGCTGGGCGAGGCGCAGGAGGCGTGGCTGTACCGCAACCTCGAGCGCAGCAGCGCCCACTGGAAGGTGCTGGCGCAGCAGATCATGGTGATGGATCTGGACCGCAAGGAAGGGCCTGAGCCGGGCTACAACCTCGACACCTGGGCGGGGTATCGCATCCCGCGCCAGCGGCTGCTGGACCGGCTGCGCGACCGGCGGATCGGCAATACGATCGTGCTGACGGGGGACGAGCACCAGAATTACGCCGGGGAGCTGTACACCGACAGCCGCAATCCCGAGGGGGCGCCGGTGGCCGCGGAGTTCGTCACCACCTCGATCAGTTCGTCGGGCGACGGCGTCGACCAGCGTCCGGACGGCCGCCGCTATCTGGCCGACAACCCGTTCCTCAAGTTCAACAACGCCCAGCGCGGCTATGTCGTCTGCGACGTGACGCCGGAGCGCTGGCGGACCGAGTTCAAGGTACTGGACAAGGTGTCGGACAAGGGCGGGACGCTGAGCACGCGGGCGACCTTCGCGGTGGCGAGCGGGGATCCGCGGGTGGTGGCGGCCTGAGCGAATTCGACGACGAATTCGCGGGACAAGCGACGAGGAATTCGGAGACGGAATCGCGAGGAATTCGGCTACCGGATTCGGGGAATTCGGAGACGACGGCTACCGCCGCCGGGCGCGGGGTCCGCTGAGCCGTCTCTGACGCCCGGGGGCGAGATTCAGACCGTGGGCACGGCCTGGCTCAGCCGGCCGCCGACCCGGATCGGCTCGACCCTTGTGGCCAGCCCCGTCCTGTCGTCCGTCTCGACATAGACGCCGCAGATGGTCGCGGGGCCGTGGGCGGGCGTATAGCGGCCGCCGGAGAGGCGGGTGGTGAAGCGCCGCAGGGGCTCTTCCTTCTCGTTGCCGATGACCGAGTCATAGTCGCAGCAGCCGCCGGCGTCGGTCTGGTAGGCGGTGCCGCCGGGCAGGATCTGGCAATCGGCGGTGGGCACGTGGGTGTGGGTGCCGACCACGAGGCTGGCGCGGCCGTCGCAGAAATGGCCCATGGCCATCTTCTCGGAGGTGGCCTCGCAGTGCATGTCGACGATGATGGCGTCGGCGGCCATGCCCAGCGGACAGGCGGCCAGTTCCTTTTCGACCGCGCCGAACGGATCGTCGACGGCGTCCATATGGATGCGGCCGAGCGCGTTCATGACCAGCACGGTCTTGCCCGAATGGGTCTCGAACAGATTGGCCCCGGCGCCGGGGGCGTCCATCAGGCGCGGGTAGTTGAGCGGGCGGATCAGCCGCGGCTCGCGCACGATATAGGTCAGGGCCTCGCGCTGGTCCCAGCTGTGGTTGCCGAGGGTCAGGCAGTCGGCGCCGGCCATGAACAGCTCGCGCGCGGTATTCTCGGTGATGCCGAAACCGCCGGCGGCGTTCTCGGCGTTGACCACCACGAAGTCGAGCTTGAGGTCGCGCTTGAGCGCCGGGAGATGGTCGGACAGGCCGTCGCGGCCGGACTTGCCCACCACGTCGCCGAAAAACGCCAGTCTCATACGATCTGCCTCATGGGACGGCTCTATAGCCCGTCTCGGTCAGAACGCCATGCAGGCGGATATCGTGCGGCTCGAGCGGCAGATTTTCCTGCTCCTGCCCGGCGTAGGCGAGGCCGATGCGGGTGACGTCCGGCATCGCGGCGAAGGTGCGGTCGTAGTAGCCGCCCCCCTGCCCCAGACGGCCGCCGAGGGCGTCGAAGGCGAGAAGGGGGGTGAGGATCAGGTCTGGCGCGACGGTCGCGGCCAGCGGAAAGGGGGCCGGGACCCCGGCCTCGTCGAGTTCGAGCGGCTCTCCGGGCGACCAGCGGCGGAAGATCATCGGGGCGGCGCGCTCGACGACCACCGGCAGACACAGGGTGCGGCCGGCGCGCGCAAGGGCCAGAGACAGGGCGTCGGCGTCGAGCTCGGAGCCGATGGCGCGATAGACGGCGACGGTCTCGCCCGGCGGCAGCTGACCGGCGTGTTCCGCCAGGCGGAGATGGGCTTCGGGGTCGAGACCGGCGAGGCGCTTTCGCGCGGCCCGCATGGCGGCCCGGAGTTCGTGTTTGTCGGTCATGGGGGAGAGGTAGCGCATCGGTCGCCCCCTCCACCATCCTTCGGATGGTTCCTCTCGCCGCAGGGCGGGGGTCTGCAGCCCCCTCCACCATCCTTCGGATGGTCCCCCTCCCCCTTTGGGGGAGGAATGCGCGCAGGGGAGGAAGGGTGGCGGCGCCGCAAGAACCGTGAAGGACGTTTAAATCCTCTCGACCTGGGTAGCCAGGTGGGCGCCGTGTGCCCAGGCCCACGGGCCTGATCAGGGACAGCTCCCTTCGAGTGAATTAAGGTCGCGAGGAAATGTTGCCTTCGACGAGGGCCGCAGCAGGACCCGCCGTGGAGCAAGATAGTCGCTCCGCCGGGGCGGAACAATGGCGG
>JAXHTU010000017.1:0-39587 GCA_034189955.1 Pseudomonadota bacterium
GCGCTGTCGCGCGACAGCGGCACCTGGCAGGGCCGGGTCGAGCACGTCGAGCACCTGGGTGCCGACACGATCGTCTACATCGAGACGGAGAAGACCGGGCTTCTGACGGTGCGGCTCTTCGGCGAACACGCTTACGCGCCCGACGACATCGTCTTCGCGACGCCCGACATGGCCAGCCTGCACCGCTTCGACGACAACGGCAGGGTGATCGCCGGCCGTTAAGCTGGGGCGTCAGTTCGCGACGGTGGAGACGATGGTGTTTTCCAGCGAGCGGCCGACCCGGTTCAGCTGTTCGCCGTAGGTGCGCCGCGTGTTGGGATCGAAGACCGCGATCGGTGCGCTGACCGTGGCGCTGGCCACGCCGCCGACCGTCTGCGCGGTGCCGAGCGCAATGGCGCCGAGCCGGTCGCCGAGAGCCACATCCGAGGTGGTGATCTCCTGGCCGGCGAGCAGCCGCGAGCCGATCAGCTGCACCACCAGCGGGCCGACGGCGTCGCGCACCGGCAGTTTGACCGTCTTGGTCCGCCCCCCGCCCAGCTTGCCCAGCATTTCCGACAGATTGATCATGCCGATGCCGCCGCCGCCCGGCAGGTCCATGCCCTGGATCGGCGAGGCGGTGTCGGCCAGCTGCAGTTCGACCTCCTTGTCGTCCAGCTCGCCGGCGCGCAGCTTCTTGCGGAAGCTGTCGCGCGTGGCGGGCTGGGAGCCGGGCCCGACGAGGGCGTCCAGAATGCGCTCCTCGGCCGCCGACTCGGCCTTGGCCTTGACGCCGGTGCGGCGCTTGTCCCGCACCATGACCAGGGCGGATTCGACGAGGTCGCGCATGATCTGGTCGACGTCGCGGCCGACGTAGCCCACCTCGGTGAATTTGGTCGCCTCGACCTTGAGAAACGGCGCGCCGGCCAGCTTCGCCAGCCGCCGGGCGATCTCGGTCTTGCCGACGCCGGTCGGGCCGATCATCAGGATGTTCTTGGGCGTGACCTCGTCGCGCAGGTCCTCGGGCACGCGCTTGCGCCGCCAGCGGTTGCGCAGGGCCACGGCGACGGCGCGCTTGGCGTCGTCCTGCCCGACGATGAAGCGATCCAGTTCGGAGACGATTTCGCGGGGGGAGAGGTCGGTCATGGGATGGAGATAGGGTGACGTATCCTCCGGCGGGAGAGGGGCCGGGTGGGGAGGTTCATCACAACGAACACAACGGGGTCACGACGAACACGACGGGGTCAGAGCACAAGACGGCGAAAGCCGTCCTCGAGCCTCACGGTGTTGAAATTGATCAGATAGCCAGGCCGCACCCGTCCATCACCGCACGGCCGGCCTGGTTGGCCGCTTCCGGAACAGGCTCGCTCCCGTCGTGTCCGTCGTGCATCCGTCGTGTCCGTCGTGATGAACCAACCGGCCGAGGCCTTGGCCGCCGCCCCTACTCCAGCGTCTCCACCGTCAGATTGCCGTTGGTGTAGACGCAGATGTCCGCGGCGATGGCCATGGCGCGGCGGGCGATCTGTTCGGCGTCCATTTCGGTGTGGTCGATGAGGGCGCGGGCGGCCGAAAGAGCGAAATTGCCGCCCGAGCCGACGGCGGCGACGCCGTGTTCGGGCTCCAGCACGTCGCCGACGCCGGTGACGGTGAAGATCGAGCTCCTGTCCGCCACCAGCAGCATGGCCTCGAGCCGGCGCAGATAGCGGTCGGTGCGCCAGTCCTTGGCGAGGTCGACGCAGGCGCGGGCCAGCTGGTCGGGATACTGCTCCAGCTTGACCTCCAGCCGTTCGATCAGGGTGAAGGCGTCGGCCGTGGCCCCGGCGAACCCGGCCAGCACCTTGCCGCCGGCGAGGGTGCGCACCTTGCGCGCGGCGCCCTTGACGATGGTCGGGCCCATCGAGACCTGGCCGTCGCCGGCGATAACCGTGCGGCCGTCCTTGCGCACGGCCAGGATCGTGGTGCCGTGCCAGCCGGGAGAAGTCTGATTTTCGTTCGTCATTCGTCTCAGATGGCGAGCGGAATGCGGCGCGCAAGCGGTTTTCGACGGAATTACAACAACCCCATGGAACACATTTTCACCAATGTAAGGCGCTAACATAAGTAAGTTATACCCCCAACATCGCTATGTAAGGGAAGCGTCATGCTTCACCGCCTGATCTATGCCAGCGAAGCGATCGGCGCGACCGGGGCCACGACCCTGTCGATCGCCCAGATTCTCGGGGTGTCCGAGCGCAACAACCGGCGCGACCACCTGACCAGCTGCGTGATGTTCCACGAGGGCCATATCCTGCAGGTCATCGAGGGCGCGCGCGCCGATGTCGATCGGCTGATCCGCCGGCTGCTGGAGGATCCGCGGCATTCGGGCGTACGGATTCTCAGCGACGTTCCGATCGGCGCGCGGCGCATCGACACGCCCATCTGCCTGTGCGGCGACCCCGCCGCCCTGCTCGGCCGCGCCGGTCTCGACTCCCTGTCGCGAGTCACGGCCAACGAGGTCGAGGCCCTGCTGGAATTCCGCGACGCCGCGTGACGCGAGGCGGCGGACCCCGTAACGGGGACGGGTGAGCTTTTCCGACGACGAGATCGAGCGCTATGCGCGCCACCTGGTGCTGGCCGAACTGGGCGGTCCCGGCCAGCAACGACTGAAGGCGGCCCGCGTCGCCCTGGTCGGTCTTGGCGGCGTCGGCGCGCCGGCGGCCCTGTATCTGGCGGCGGCGGGCGTCGGCGTGCTGCGTCTGATCGACCCCGATGTCGTCAGCCTGTCCAATCTGCAGCGCCAGATCGCCTTCTCGGACCCCGATATCGGCGACTCCAAGGTCGAGGCCGGCGCCCGGCGGCTGACGGCGATGAACCCCCACGTCGCCATCGAGCCCGCATGCGAACGCCTGACCGCCGCCAGCGCCGGCCGGTTGCTGGCGGACTGCGACCTCGTCATCGACGGCACCGACGATTTCGACACCCGGTTCGCGGTCAACGCCGCCTGTGTCGCCGCACGGATTCCGCTGGTCTCCGGGGCGCTGGGACGGTGGAGCGGCCAGGTCGGAGTCTTTGCCGGCCGGCCCTGTTATCGCTGCCTCGTCCCGGAAACCCCGCCGGAGGCCGAGACCTGCGCCCGTGTCGGCGTGGTCGGGGCGCTGGCCGGGGTGGTCGGCGCGATGGCGGCGCTGGAGGCGATCAAGCTGATCGCCGGCGCGGGCGAGCCCCTGACCGGGCGGCTGCTGCTCTACGACGGCCTCGCCGGAACCGCGCGCACGGCGAACGTCGCCGCCGATCCGGCCTGTCCGGTCTGCGGCTAGACCGAAAAATCGGTCTTGATGGACGCAGTCCATCAAGGCTCAGATTTCGGTCCAGCATCTCTCTGGAGCCTGATTCACGGCATCGGCGGAATCGCGAAGCGATTCCACCTCAACCGATCAGGCTCTAGAACATCGCCGGGATCACCCGGTCGGGCGGGCGGTGGCCGTTCTGGAAGGTCAGGATGTTGACGATGACCCGGTCGCCCATGTCCTGGCGCGCCTCGATCGTCGCCGAGCCGAGATGGGGCAGCAGCACGACATTGGCGTGGTTCAGCAGGCCGGGATGAATGGCCGGCTCGTGCTCGTAGACGTCGAGGCCGACGCCGGCGATGGCGCGGCGGGCCACGGCCTCGGCCAGCGCCGCCTCGTCGATCAGCTCGCCCCTGGCGGTGTTGATCAGCAGGGCGTGCGGCTGCAGCCGCGCCAGCCGCTCCGCCGACAGCAGGTGGTGCGTCTCCTTCGTCGCCGGGCAGTTCAGCGAGATGATGTCCATCCGCGAGAGCATCTGGTCCAGATCGTCCCACCAGGTCGCGCCCAATTCCTCGGCGATCATGTCGGGCACCGGTTTGCGGTTGTGATAATGGACCTGCATGCCGAAGGCCTTCGCCCGCCGCGCCAGGGCTTGGCCGATGCGGCCCATGCCGACGACGCCCAGCCGCTTGCCCCACAGCTTGCGTCCGGTCATCCAGGTCGGGGTCCAGCCCTCGAACCGCCCCTCGGCCACGACCTGGGCGCCCTCGACGATGCGGCGGCTGACGGCGAGGATCAGACCCATCGCGAGATCGGCCGTGTCCTCGGTCAGGACGCCGGGCGTATTGGTGACGATCAGCCCCCGCGCGACCGCCGCCTCGACGTCGATGTGATCCACCCCGGCGCCGAAATTGGCGATCATCTTCAGCTGCGGCCCCGCCGCGGCGATCAGTTCGGCGTCTATGGCGTCGGTGATGGTCGGGACCAGAACGTCGGCCCGCGCCACGGCCGCCTCCAGCGCCCCCCGGTCCATCGGCGCGTCGGTCAGGTTCAGCTCGGCGTCGAACAGTTCGCGCAGCCGCGTCTCGACCGCGTCCGGCAGTCGTCTGGTTAACACGACCTTAAGCCTGGGCGCGGACATTCGAAGCCTTCAATTCCGTGGATCCCTGCGTGTCTAGCAAAGCTCGCCCCCGCTTCCAAAGCCCGCGCCTTCGAAGGCTGGCCGCGACCCTCCTCGTGATCGGCGCCGCCGGGCTGTCCGGGGCCTTCCAGACCATGCCGGACGGCCGTCCGACGCCCAGCGGCCAGCCGGTGCCGCGCTGGCTGTCGCTGAAGTCGTCCGAGGTCCACGCCCGCTTCGGCCCCGGCCTCGACCACCGCATCCTGTGGGAATACCGCGTGTCCGGCCTGCCGGTGCAGGTGATCGCCGAGACCACCGAATGGCGCAAGATCTGCGATCCCCGGGGGGCGGTCGCCTGGGTCCACCGCAGCGTCGTCTCCGGCCGGCGCAGCGTGTTCAACGCCTCGGACGCGGAAGTGCCGATCCATGCGGGCCGGTCGGACTCGTCTCCGGTGCGGGCCCGGCTTTCGCCCCGCTCGCTGGTGTCCCTGGACGAGTGCGAGGACGGCTGGTGCCGCGTCGGGGCGCGCCGTCTGAGGGGCTGGGTGCGTCAGTCGACGGTGTTCGGAACCCAGGATCGGGCCCTGTGCAACGCGGCGCGTCCGGCGGGGACCGGCCGTCGCTGACCTCGCCCCGCGACGGGATGGTTGAGCCCGTCCCCGCGGTCGTGTAACCCGGCGGCCACACCGGCCATGAGCAGCGCCCCGCGCGGCTGGCCGCCCGACAAGCGAGCGTCCGTTGACTGAACCGAAATTCCCGTCCTCGTTCGACTATGAGGCGCTGCTGGCCTCGGGCCGCGGCGAATTGTTCGGCGAGGGCAACGCCAAACTGCCCGCCCCGCCGATGCTGATGTTCGACCGCATCACTACGATCAACAGCGACGGCGGCGCCCACGGCAAGGGCTATGTCGAGGCCGAACTGGATATCCATCCCGACCTCTGGTTCTTCCAGTGCCATTTCATCGGCGATCCGGTCATGCCGGGCTGCCTCGGCCTGGACGCCATGTGGCAGCTGGTCGGCTTCTATCTGGGCTGGATCGGCGGCCCCGGCCGTGGCCGGGCGCTGGGCGTCGGCGAGGTCAAATTCACCGGCCAGGTGACGCCGGACATCAGGAAGGTGGTCTACAAGATCGACCTCAAGCGGGTCATCAACCGCCGCCTGGTCATGGGCATCGCCGACGGGGTTCTGGAAGCCGACGGCGTCCCCATCTATACCGCTTCGGACATGCGCGTCGGCCTGTTCGGCGCGACGGAACCGGTCGCCGGCTGACCCTATTCGAAGACCGCGGACAGCGCGGCGATTCAGAGAGTTCAAGAAGGAAGCACCATGCGGCGTGTCGTCGTCACCGGACTGGGTATCGTCTCCTCCATCGGCACCGGCCAGGACGAGGTCGCCGCCTCGCTGCGCGAGGCGAAGTCGGGCGTCAGATCCGCGCCGGACCATATCCAGCACGGTTTCCGCTCGCAGGTCTGGGCCCCGCCGTCGCTGGGCGTGACGGCCGAGGACTGGGCCCCGCACGTCGACCGCCGCGCCGCCCGCTTCCTCGCCAACGGCACCGCCTGGGGCCACATCGCCTTCGAGGAGGCGCTGAAGGACTCCGGCATGACCGCCGAGGAGATCCAGTCCGACCGTATCGGCGTCATCGTCGGCGAGGGCGGCCCCTCGACCCAGATCATCCTCCAGGCGGCCGCGACCACGGTCGAAAAGGGCTCGCCCAAGCGCATCGGCCCGTTCGCCGTGCCCAAGGCCATGGCCTCGGGCCCCTCGGCGGTTCTGGCCACCTGGTTCCAGCTCAGGGGGATAAACTATTCGATCAGCTCGGCCTGCGCCACCAGCGCCCACTGCATCGGCGCGGGCGCCGAGCAGATCGCCTGGGGCAAGCAGGACGTGGTCTTCGCCGGCGGCTGCGAGGACATCGACTGGTCGATGTCGAACATGTTCGACGCCATGGGGGCCATGTCCTCGAACTTTAACGACACCCCCGACAAGGCCAGCCGGGCCTATGACAAGGATCGCGACGGCTTCGTCATCGCCGGCGGCGCCGGCATCGTCGTGCTGGAGGAATACGAGCGGGCCGTGGCGCGCGGCGCCACCATCTACGCCGAGGTCACCGGCTACGGCGCCAACTCCGACGGCTATGACATGGTCGCCCCCTCGGGCGAGGGCGCCGAGCGCTGCATGAAGATCGCTCTCGAAATGGCGGGCCATCCGCGCATCGACTATCTGAACCCGCACGGCACCTCGACGCCGGTCGGCGACAGCAAGGAGATGGGCGCCGTGCGCAACGTCTTCGGCGACGACCTGCCGATGATCAGCTCGACCAAGTCCCTGACCGGCCATTCGCTGGGCGCGGCGGGCGCGCAGGAAGCGATCTACTGCCTGCTGATGATGAAGCACGGCTTCGCCGCGCAGAGCGCCCATATCGAAAACCTCGATCCCGAGTTCGAGGGCATGCCGATCCTGCGCGAACGGCATGACGGCGAGCTGAAACACGTCATGTCCAACAGCTTCGGCTTCGGCGGAACGAACGGCACGCTGATCCTCAGCAAGGTCTAGGCGGCGGCGACGCGATTCCGGTCCAGCGAAGGTCGAGGCAACCGCGACGCTTCGGATGCGCTATAGTCGGCCCCCCGACACTGGCTGAGCCGTCCTGACCTTCGATCCCTACATCCTGTTCCTGCTCGGCCTCGGCGCCGTGGTCCTGCTGGTGTCCTGGGCGCCGGTGGGGTTGAAGCGCGTGCCCCTGACCCTGGCCATCCTGTGCGTGGCCCTCGGCGTCGTGATCTTCAGCACCGGCCTGCTGTCGTTCAATCCCGACCCGCGCACCTGGGATACGGCGACCGAGCGGCTCACCGAGCTGGTGGTCATCATCAGCCTGATGGGGGCGGGGCTGAAGCTCGATCGTCCGGTCGGCTGGCGCAACTGGTCGACGACCGTGCGCCTTCTGGCCGTGGCCATGCCCCTGACCATCGCGGCGGTGGCGTGGCTCGGATTCGCCGGGCTGGGATTCAGTCTCGCCATGGCCCTGCTGTTCGGGGCCAGCATGGCGCCGACCGATCCGGTGCTGGCGGCCGATGTCCAGGTCGGACCGCCGCGATCCGGCGACGAGGACGAGGTCCGCTTCGGCCTGACCTCCGAGGCGGGACTCAACGACGCCCTCGCCTTTCCCTTCGTCCACCTCGCCATCCTCGCCGCGGCCGGCGGTCTGGCCACCCAGTCGGGGCTGACCGACTGGTTCGCCATCAAGGTCGGCTGGAAGCTGCTGGCCGGCCTCGGCGCCGGGGTGCTGATCGGCAAGGGACTCGGCTATCTGCTGTTCCGCAGCCGCCGCGGCCTGTCGAAGCTGGCCGACGGGCTGATCGCCCTCGCCGCCACCCTGATCGCCTATTCGGTCACCGAGATGGTGCATGGCTACGGCTTCCTCGCGGTCTTCGTCTGCGCCGTGATGATCCGTGGCTCCGAGCGGGACCATGAGTTCCATCAGGAGATGCACGACTTCTCCGACCAGATCGAACGGCTGCTGATGATGCTGCTGCTGGTGCTGTTCGGCGGCGCCCTTGCCAATGGCCTGCTGGACAGCCTGACCTGGACCGACGCCCTGATCGGCCTCGCCGTGGTCTTCGTCGTCCGGCCGGTCGCCGGCCTGATCGCCATGACCGGCTCGGGCCAGCCGTGGCGCGAGCGGCTGCTGCTGGCCTTCCTCGGCATCCGCGGCGTCGGCTCGGTCTATTACCTCGCCTACGGCATCAACCACGGCGATTTCGGCGACAGCGAGCGACTGTGGGCCGTGGTCGGCTTCATCATCGTGGTCTCGGTCCTCGTCCACGGCGTCACGGCGACGCCGCTGCTGGCCCGGCTGGCGCGCCGCCGGGAGGCGGAGGCCGACGCGGCCTGACGCTTCCCCCGCCTTGCGCCCCCTGCTAACCCTCCGCCAAACGGCCTCAAGCAGCGAGCAACCGCGTTGCGAGCGTTAGGCCACCAACACGGAGACGGACCATGGCGAGCGAGAGCGGCTGGAACATGCCCACGGGCGAACTCATGAAGGGCAAGAAGGGCCTGATCATGGGGGTCGCCAACAGCAACTCCATCGCCTGGGGCATCGCCTCCCAGCTGGCCGCCCAAGGCGCCGAGCTGGCCTTCACCTACCTCGGCGAGGGGCTGGAGCGCCGCGTGCGGCCGCTGGCCGAAAGCGTCGGCGCCAAACTGCTGATCCCGGCCGACGTCACCGACGACGCCTCGATGGACGCCGCCTTCGCCGAGCTGGAAAAGGCCTTCGGCACGATCGACTTCGTCGTCCATTCGGTGGCCTTCGCCAACAAGGACGAGCTCAAGGGCAGCTTCGTCGACAACACCAGCCGCGACAGCTTCCTGCTGGCCATGAACATCTCGGCCTTCAGCTTCGTCGACGTGGCCAAACGCGCCTCGAAGCTGATGCCCAACGGCGGCTCGCTGGTGACCATGACCTATCTCGGCTCGGAACGGGCCATCCCCAACTACAACACCATGGGCGTGGCCAAGGCGGCGCTGGAGGCGGCGACCCGCTACATCGCCCGCGACCTGGGGCCCAAGGGCATCCGCTGCAACGCCATCTCGGCCGGGGCCATGCGCACCCTGTCGCTGGCCGGCATCTCGGGCGGCCGCGGCATGATCGCCCAGGGCCGGGCCATGTCGGCGATGAAGGAGGACACCTCGATGGAGGGTGTCGCCGGCGCCGCCCTGTGGCTGTGCTCCGACCTCGGCCTGTCGACGACCGGCGAGGTCATCCACGTCGACGCCGGCTTCCACATGATGGGCCTGCCGGACGGCGAGGAGGGCTGAGGCCCTCCGTTACCGCCCCAGCGCCGCCCGCTGCATCGCGAACAGCTCGCCGCAGCCGCCCTCGGCCAGCTGGAACAGGCGGTCGAACTCGGCGCGGGTGAAGCCGCGCTTCTCGCCCGTGGCCTGGATCTCGACGATGGTCCCCGAGCCGGTCAGGACGAAGTTGGAATCGGCCTCGGCGGTGGAATCCTCCTCATAGTCGAGGTCCAGCACCGGCTGGTCGCTGCACACGCCGCAGCTGATGGCCGCGACCTGGTCGAGGATCGGATCGGTCTTCAGCACCCCCTCGGCGCGCAGATAGTCGAAGGCGCTGGCCATGGCGACCCAGGCCCCGGTGATGGCCGCGGTGCGGGTGCCGCCGTCGGCCTGGACCACGTCGCAGTCCAGCACCACCTGGCGCTCGCCCAGCGCCTTGAGGTCGACCACGGCGCGCAGCGAGCGGCCGATCAGCCGCTGGATCTCCTGCGTCCGGCCGGTCTGCTTGCCCACCGCCGCCTCGCGCCGGCCGCGGGTGTGGGTGGCGCGCGGCAGCATGCCGTATTCGGCCGTGACCCAGCCCTGACCCTTGCCGCGCATCCAGCCGGGCACATTCTCCTCGACCGAGGCGGTGACCAGCACCTTCGTATGGCCGAAGGTGACGAGGCAGGAGCCCTCGGCGTAGCGGTTGACGCCGGTCTCCAGCGTCACGGCGCGGAGCTGGTCGGGGGCGCGGTCGGAGGGGCGGGCGGCGGTCATGAGCGATTTCCTTGGCATTTTTGCCGCTTGGTGGGGACGGCCGGGCTGCTTATCCTGAAACCGTGAGCCTGTATTCCCCCCTGTCCGCGCCTTCCGCCGTCCGGCCGCGCCCGGCCGCCTCCGGGGCACGGCCATGACCACGTTCGCCGGCTCGCCCTTCAGCGGACCCTCCCTGACCCTGCCCGCCCTCGACGAACGCGCCCGCGACATCTTCCGCCGCATCGTCGAGAGCTATCTGCAGACCGGCGAACCGGTCGGCTCGCGCACCCTGTCCCTGACCGGCGTGGCCCTGTCGCCGGCCTCGATCCGCAACACCATGCAGGACCTGACCCTCGCCGGCCTGCTGGGCTCGCCGCACAGTTCGGCCGGGCGCATCCCGACCCATGCCGGCCTGCGCCTGTTCGTCGACGGCCTGCTGGAGATCGGCGACGTCGGGGCCGAGGAGCGGCGCGAGATCGACGCCCGGCTCGCCGGCAGCGGCCGCAATTTCGAGGAGGCGCTGAACGAGGCCTCGTCCCTGCTCTCCGGTCTGGCCGGCGGGGCCAGCATCGTCGCCAGCCCGATCCGCGAGGCCGGGGTCAAACACGTCGAATTCGTCGCCCTCGGCCACGACCAGGCTCTGGCGGTGCTGGTCGCCGACGACGGCACGGTCGAGAACCGGCTGATGCCGCTCAAGGCCGGGGTCACGCCGTCGACCCTGCAGGAGGCGTCCAACTTCCTCAACGCCCGGCTCAAGGGCCGTCCGCTGCACGAGGCGCGCACCGAGATGCGCACCGAGCTGGACGCCGCCCGCCGCGAGCTGAACGAGACCGCCGCCCGCCTCGTCGAGGACGGCATGGCGGCCTGGTCGGGCGGGGCCGAGCGGGAGCGGGCCCTGATCGTGCGCGGCCGGGCCAATCTGCTGCACGACCGCGAGACCGCCGAGGATCTGGAGCGGGTCCGCATCCTGTTCGACGATCTGGAGCAGAAGGAACAGCTGATCGGCCTGCTGGACGGGGTCTCCACCGCCCAGGGCGTGCGCATCTTCATCGGCGCGGAAACGCGGTTGTTTTCGCTTTCGGGTTCCGCCGTCATCGCGGCGCCCTATATGACGGGCCGTCAGCGGGTTCTCGGCGCCATCGGCGTCATCGGCCCCGCGCGGCTGAACTATGCCCGTGTCATACCGTTGGTGGACTATACCGCCCGGGTGCTGGGCCGGATTCTGGACGGACAAGAGACTTGAGCGACATTCACGACGACACCCCGACCTCCGAGGAACTGGCCGCCGACATCGGCGAGGCGGACGGCTATGGCGAGCCCGACGACGGCCTCGGGCCGCTCGACGCCCTGATCGCCGAGCGCGACCAGTGGAAGGACCGCGCCCTGCGCGCCGTCGCCGAGGCCGAGAATACGAAGAAGCGCGCCGAGCTCTCGAACAATGACGCCCGCGCCTACGCCATCCAGAAATTCGCCCGCGACCTGCTGGGCGTGGCCGACAATCTGGAGCGCGCCCTGCAGGCCGCCCCGAAGGACGCCGACGCCGGCGAGGCCGGCCTGGTCACCGGTCTGGAGCTGACCCAGAAGTCGCTGCTGCAGGCGTTCGAGGCCAACAACCTCAAGCGCGTCGCGCCCGAACCCGGCGAGGCGTTCGACCCGCATCTGCACCAGGCGATGATGGAACAGCCGTCCGACACCGTTCAGGGCGGCCAGGTGATCCAGACCCTGCAGGCCGGCTACGCCCTGTTCGGCCGCACCGTGCGCCCGGCCATGGTCGTCGTCGCCGCCAAGGGCTCCGGCGCGGCGGCGGGCAACGCGGCCTATGCCAAGGCCGCCGACCTCGAAGGCGGCAATTTCGACGGCACGGCCTGATCCGGGGGGATTCCCCACCCTCGACGTTCCCCCTACTCCGTCATCCTCGGGCTTGACCCGAGGATCAGAGGCGAGAGGCGGGCTGTGCGTGTGGGGCGGCCCCGCGACCGCGCCGTGCGCCACTCCCACCGAGCACCGGACGGTCTGATCCTCGGGTCAAGCCCGAGGATGACGGCGAGCGCGGTGGGAGCTCAGCCCTTCAACCGCTCCTCAAACAGCGCCAGCAGCTTCGCCCAGCCGTCCGCCGCGTCGTCCGGGCGATAGCTGTCGCGATAGTCGGCGTGGAAGCCGTGCGGCGCATCCGGATAGACCTCGATCCGGCTGTCCGTCTGGCCGGCCCGTTGCAGGGCGCTGCGCATGGCCTCGACGCTGGCCAGCGGTATGCCCCGATCCGCCTCGCCGTACAGGCCCAGCACAGGCGCCTTGAGGTCGCCCGCGAGATCCACCGGCCACGGTCCCCCGGCCGCCACCTGCTCCGGCGTGGCGTCCGCCGCCGGGGCCAGGCGGCCGTACCAGGCCACGCCGGCGTCGATGGCCGCGAAGCGGGCGGCGGCCTGCCACGCCACCTTGCCGCCCCAGCACCAGCCGGTGATCCCGACCTTGTCGGCATCGGCCCACAGCTGCTGGCTGGCCCAGTCGAGGGTGGCCGCGACGTCGCCCATGACCTGCTCGTATCCGGCGGCGGCGACGATTTCCTGGACCCGCGCCATCCCGGCGCCGGCGGGGTCCTCGACCCGGACGAAGAAGGCCGGGGCGACCGCCGCATAGCCCTCGTTCGCCAGTCGGCGGCAAATGTCGCGGATGTATTCGTGGACGCCGAAGATCTCGGACACGACGATGACCACCGGGAACGGCCCGTCGCCCCCGGGCCGCGCCACATAGGCCGGCAGGTCGAAGCCGTCGGGGGCCGGAAAGGACACGTTCGCCGTCATCAGTCCGTCCGCCGGCGTGGTCACCGGGCTGGCCTGGGCCGCCAGGGCGGCGGGGGCGTAGCCGGCGAAGAACAGGCCGCCCAGGCCGCCCGTGGCGAGGGCGCGGCGGCTGAAGCGGAAATCGTCGGGCTGGGCCCCTTCGGGTCGGACGAGGTCGGGCATGGAGCCTCCGGCGCGCAAAGCGGGACAGTGGCCCGGGGTCTGGCGGGCGTCGAGTCACGGGGGAGTGATCCGGACGGGTGGTGAGTGATTAGTGGTTAGTGGCTGGCCGGCGTCGGCGCCACCGAGCGGCCCGCGCCGCCCTTCCGCGGGCAGGGAAGCGGCAATCACTAACCACTAATCACTAATCACTGGCCACTCCCTCCCGCCCGCCGCAGCGTCAGATTGATCCGCCCCCCACCCGCGATCAGCCCCGACGAGCCCGCCAGAATCCGGTCGATCCCGTGCCGCGCCAGACGCGCCGGACCGGTCAGGGCGCAGATGTCGCCCGAGGCCAGCCGCACCGACCTCGTCGGCCCGTCCTCCGCGGCCCCGAAACGGAACACCGCCGTGTCGCCCAGCGAGATCGACAGCACCGGCGCCGCCCGGTCGGCCTCGTCGAGGTCCTGATGCAGCCCCATCCGCGCCCCGTCGCGATACAGATTGACCAGGCAGGCGTCCGGCGGCTCGGGCCAGCCGGTCAGCTCGCGCCACAGGGCGGGCAGCCGCTCCGGCATCGGCGGCCACGGTTCGCCGGTCACGGGATGGACCGGCTGATAGCGATAACCGGCCCGGTCCGAGACCCAGCCCAGCGGCCCCAGATTGCTCATCTGCACCGAAAACGGCCGGCCGGCCCGGGTGGTCGGCCGATAGAAGGGCGCGGCCGCGACCGCCGCCAGCACCGCGTCGCGCAGGTCCGCCTGTTCGTCCGGCGACAGCGCCCCCGGCCACAGACGAAAGCCTTCCAGCCCGGTGTCGATCTCGCGCGGCGCCAAGGCTCAGCGGGTCAGATAATAGTCGGCGATGCGGCAGACGTTGATGTTCTCGCGCAGCAGCGTCTGCCCGCCGGCGAGCCCGGCCCGCAGGTCGTACAGGCAGCCGCCGGACCCGTCGTCGACCGTCACCGGCACGCTGGCGCCGCTTGCCACCGGGGTTCCGCCCAGCAGGTCGGAGCCGAAGGCCCCGGTGCGGACGTCGGCGGCCTGCAGCGTCTGCAGCGCGACGCCGGTCTGGTTATGGATGCGGACGCGGCGGTTCTGGCCGTCGTTCGACGGCTCCTGCGTCGACGACGCGGCGCCGACCAGGGACGCCACGGCGAGCGAGGCGGCGACCAGGGCGGCGGTGACAGGTTTCCGGGCGGGCATGGGCCTCTCCTTCCGGCCGGCCGCTGACAGGGCCGCCGCCGCCATTATAGGCCGATGCGCGCTTCGTGACACACCTGACGGAGACCGACGCTGAATCGCGATCAGGCCTTGCGGGCGGGGGCCAGTTTCCCATATCCGCGACAGCCGCCGGAAAACCCCGCAGATCGTGGGGCTTTGCGACGGAACCGTACATTTGACCCAAGACCCTGACATCAGGGGCGGTCACGCGCGGCGCTTCGCTTTAAAAGGCCGCCGCACCGCCCGCTGACATGGAGTGAAAGACCAAAACATGGCCAAGATCATCGGCATCGACCTGGGCACCACGAACTCGTGCGTCGCCGTCATGGACGGCAAGAACCCCAAGGTCATCGAGAACGCGGAAGGCAACCGCACGACCCCGTCGGTCGTCGCCATCCAGGACAATGGCGAGGTGCTGGTCGGCCAGCCCGCCAAGCGTCAGGCCGTGACCAACCCCACCAACACCTTCTTCGCCATCAAACGCCTGATCGGCCGCGCCTTCTCCGACCCCGTCGTGGCGAAGGACAAGGACATGGTGCCCTATGAGATCGTCAAGGGCCCGACCGGCGACGCCTGGGTCAAGGCCCACGGCAAGGACTATTCGCCCCAGCAGGTCTCGGCCTACACCCTCGGCAAGATGAAGGAGGCCGCGGAGGCCTACCTCGGCGAGACCGTCACCCAGGCCGTCATCACCGTCCCCGCCTATTTCAACGACGCCCAGCGTCAGGCGACCAAGGACGCCGGCAAGATCGCCGGCCTCGAGGTGCTGCGCATCATCAACGAGCCGACCGCGGCCGCCCTCGCCTACGGCCTCGACAAGAACGACGGCCAGAAGATCGCCGTCTACGACCTCGGCGGCGGCACCTTCGACGTCTCGATCCTCGAGATCGGCGACGGCGTCTTCGAGGTGAAGTCGACCAATGGCGACACCTTCCTCGGCGGCGAGGACTTCGACCTGCGCCTCGTCGACTACCTCGCCGACGAGTTCAAGAAGGAGCAGGGCGTCGACCTGCGCTCCGACAAACTGGCCCTGCAGCGCCTCAAGGAAGAGGCGGAAAAGGCCAAGAAGGAACTGTCCTCGGTCACCCAGTACGAGGTCAATCTGCCGTTCATCACCATGAACGCCTCGGGCCCGCTGCACCTGAACATCAAGCTGTCGCGCGCCAAGCTGGAAGCCCTCGTCGACGACCTCGTCGCCCGCACCATCGAGCCCTGCGCCAAGGCGCTGAAGGACGCGGGCATGAAGGCCTCGGACATCGATGAAGTGGTTCTGGTCGGCGGCATGACCCGCATGCCCAAGGTGCAGGAGGCCGTGAAGGCCTTCTTCGGCAAGGAGCCGCACAAGGGCGTCAACCCGGACGAGGTCGTGGCCCTCGGCGCCGCGGTCCAGGCCGGCGTGCTGCAGGGCGACGTCAAGGACGTGCTGCTGCTGGACGTGACCCCGCTGACCCTCGGCATCGAGACTCTCGGCGGCGTCTTCACCCCGCTGATCGAGCGCAACACCACCATCCCGACCAAGAAGAGCCAGACCTTCTCGACCGCCGACGACAACCAGTCGGCCGTGACCATCCGGGTCTTCCAGGGCGAGCGGCCGATGGCCCAGGACAACAAGATCCTCGGCCAGTTCGACCTGATGGGGATTCCGCCGGCGCCGCGCGGCATGCCGCAGATCGAGGTCGCCTTCGACATCGACGCCAACGGCATCGTCCACGTCACCGCCAAGGACAAGGCGACCAACAAGGAACAGTCGATCCGCATCCAGGCCAACGGCGGCCTGTCGGACGCCGACATCGAGAAGATGGTCAAGGAAGCCGAGGCCAACGCCGCGGCCGACAAGACCCGCAAGGAGCTGGTCGAGGCCCAGAACGGGGCCGACAGCCTGATCCACTCGACCGAAAAGGCCATGGCCGAACACGGCGACAAGATCGACGAAGCCGGCAAGACCGCCATCGAGGCCGCTCTCGCCGACCTGAAGACGGCGAAGGACGGCACGGACCCCGAGGCCATCCGCGAGAAGACCAACACCCTGGCCCAGGCCTCGATGAAGCTGGGCGAGGCCATGTACGCCTCGGCCCAGGGCGCGGGCGAGGACGGGGCGGCTGACGCCCCCGCCGACGACGGCGTGGTCGACGCCGAGTTCGAGGAAGTCTCCCCGGACGCCGACGGCGACGAGAAGAAGAGCGCCTAAGAGGCCACAGAGCCCCCCTCCCCCGGGCGCGACGCGCCGGGGGAGGGATCGCTGCACGAAACTTGCATCATTTTTCCGGGGCCCCATGTCAGCCCGGTCAGCCGTTTCGATCCATTCGCCCGGCAAGAGGCGCGGATCGTCGGCAGGGTAAGAGGACGAACGCCAGATGGCGACGCGTGACTATTACGAGATTCTGGGTGTCGAGCGGACCATCGACGCCGCCGGGCTGAAATCCGCCTATCGCAAGCTGGCCATGGAGCACCATCCGGACCGCAACGGCGGTTGCGACGAGTCCATGGCCCGCTTCAAGGAAATCTCCGAGGCCTACACCGTCCTGTCCGACGACCAGAAGCGCGCCGCCTACGACCGCTTCGGCCACGCCGGCGTCAACGGCGGCGGCGGCTTCGGCGGCCAGGGCCAGGGCTTCGCCGACGTCAACGACATCTTCTCCCAGGTCTTCGGCGACGCCTTCGGGGACGTCTTCGGCGGCCGCCAGGGCGGGGGCGCGCGCCAGCACGGACCGCGCCGCGGCTCCGACCTGCGCTACGACCTCGAGATCACGCTCGAGCAGGCCTACAAGGGGGCCGAGGTCGAGATCGCGGTGCCGACCACCGCCACCTGCGAAACCTGCGAGGGCTCGGGCGCCAAGGCCGGCACCAAGCCGGTCACCTGCACCACCTGCCAGGGCGCCGGTCGCGTCCGCACCGCCAACGGCTTCTTCCAGGTCGAACGCACCTGCCCGCGCTGCGGCGGCCACGGCCAGATGATCGCCGAACCCTGCACCAGCTGCGCCGGCCACGGCCAGGTGCGCAAGAACCGCAAGCTCCAGCTCAAGGTCCCCGCCGGGGTCGACGACGGCTCGCGCATCCGCCTGTCGGGCGAGGGCGACGCCGGCCAGCGCGGCGGCCCGCGCGGCGACCTCTATGTCTTCCTGTCGGTGACGCCGCACGAACTGTTCGAGCGCGACAACCTCGACCTGCTGGTCACCGTCCCGGTGCCGATGACCACCGCGGCCCTCGGCGGCGAGATCGAGGCTCCCTGCCTGACCTCCGAAGCCTGCGACGGCCGCTGCCGCGCCCCCGTCAATGTCCCCGCCGGGGCCCAGACCGGCCGCACCGTGCGCATCAAGGGCAAGGGCATGCCGCACCTCAACGGCAAGAACCGCGGCGACCTGGTGGTCGAGCTGTTCGTCGAGACCCCGACCGATCTGACGGCCCGCCAGAAGGAACTGCTGGAGGAACTGGCCGCCTCGCTGGGCGACACCCAGACGCCGCGCAACTCGTCCTTCGCCGGCAAGGCCAAACGCTTCTGGGCCGACATCCTCGGCGCCGAGGCGGCGCAATAGGCCGACCGCCGGGCGAGGATGACGCCGGCCGCGAAAGTCTTCACAGTGCCGCCGATATGTTCAGGGGACTGATTTGAGCGCCATCTTCCACGCCGGCATCTCCGGCGCCCGCGGCCGCATGGGTCGGGCCGTCTCCGCCGCTTTGGACGCCCGCGAGGACGTCGTCGTCGCCGCCCGTTTCGATCGCGGCGAGACCCCCGACCTGTCGCTGTGCGACGTCGTCATCGACTTCTCGACCCCGGACGCCTCGGTCGAACTGGCCCGCGCCTGCGCCGCCCGCGGCGGCCCCGCCCTGGTCATCGGCTCGACCGGCCTGACGCCGGAACAGGAGACCGACATCCACAAGGCGTCGGAAAAGATCGCCATCGTGCGTAGCGGCAATTTCTCGCTGGGCGTCAACATATTGATCGGCCTGGTCGAGCACGCCGCCCAGCGGCTGGACGCCGCCGACTGGGACATCGAGGTGCTGGAGACGCATCACCGCAAGAAGGCCGACGCCCCGTCGGGCACCGCCCTGATGCTGGGCGAGGCCGCCGCCAACGGTCGCGGCGAGGATCTCGCCGACGTCCGCAGCCCGCCGTACGACGGCATCACCGGCGAACGCACGCCCGGCAAGATCGGCTTCGCCTCGCTGCGCGCCGGGGGCGTCATCGGCGAACACACCGTGCTGTTCGCCTCCGAGGACGAGACCCTGACCCTCAGCCATTCGGCCATCGACCGCTCCCTGTTCGCCAAGGGCGCCGTGGCCGCCGCCGCCTGGGTCCGCGGTCGCAAGCCCGGGCTCTACGACATGCAGGACGTGCTCGGCTTCCGGCAGGCGTGACGGGATTCACGCCGGTCCACGACGTCTCCCGCGGAATCCTGCTGCGCGTCGCCTCCGCGGGCTGTTTCTCGCTGATGGCGGCGATGATGAAATACGCCACGACCTTCGACCCCGTCTCGGCGGCCGAGATGGTCTTCTACCGGGCTCTGTTCGGCCTGCCGGTGGTGTTGGTCTGGGTGATGGCCGGGCCGGGCCTGTCCGCGATCCGCACCCGACGACCCCACGTCCATCTGTGGCGCTGCAGTCTCGGCGTCAGCGGCATCCTTCTGATCTTCGAGGCCCTGCGCATGCTGCCGCTGGCCGACGCGACCACCATCGGCTTCACGGCCCCCATCTTCGCCACCCTGCTGTCGATCCTGGTGTTGAAGGAGGCGGTCGGCCCGCGGCGCTGGGCCGCCGTCATCCTCGGCTTCGTCGGCGTGGCGGTGGTGGTCCAGCCCGGCGCATCCGGCGGCCCGCCGCTCGCCGGCCTGCTGATCGGCCTGGCCGGAGCCTTCATGTCGGCGGCCGTGACGGTCACCTTGCGCCAACTGGGCAAGACCGAGACGACCGCCTCGATCGTCTTCTGGTTCTTCGTCGCCTGCGCCGCCGCAGGCGGCCTGCTGATGGCCTTCTCGGCCGAGTGGCGCAGCTGGCCCGCCTATGCCGCCCTGGCCGCGGGCGGCTTGGCGGGCGGGGCGGCCCAGCTGTTCATGACCAATTCCCTGCGTCATGCCCCGGTCGGGGTGGTGGCGCCGTTCGACTACCTGCAGATCGTCGGCGCGGTCGCCTTCGGATGGTGGCTGATGCAGGCCCCGCCGACGGTCTCGACCCTGACGGGCGCGGCCCTGATCGCGTCCGCCGGGGTCTACACCGCCTGGCGTGAACAGGTGAGGCGGCGTGAAGCCACCCCATCGACCCCTCCGCCGATCTGACCGCGGACGTCAGTGCGCGTGCCGGCGTCGCCCCAGGCCGCCGGTCAGCAGCGTCTTGATGAAGAAGAACACCGCGATGACGATCGCATAGCCGAGGAACAGGGCCAGCACCGTCATCCAGAAGGCCAGGCTCAGCAGGTCCGGCAACGCCACCGCCCCGCCGTCCAGCAGCGGCCGCAGCACGCCGATCAGAATGTGCACCAAGGCCGCGCCCAGGGCCGTGCCCCAAAGGCTGCGCCACGCCGGCATCATCAGGGTGGCGATCACCGCGATCAGCAGCCCCATGATCTGGTTGACGCTGTCGAACCCGCCCCGGGCGAGGCCGAAAATTCCGCTCAGAAACGCACCGATCGAATCCAGCAGGGACTCCATACGCCGACCTCCGTCTTGCTGCGGCCAGCTTGGCCGTGAGCAGGGTTAACGCCGCTCCGGCGGAATGGCTCCGCTTAACGTCCGGTCGAGCCGAAACCGCCGCCGCCGCGCGCCGTCTCGTCCAGGGCCCCGACCTCGACCATGGCCGCCTGTTCATGGCGGGCGATGACCATCTGGGCGATGCGTTCGCCGCGGCGGATCACGAACGGCTCCTGGCCGTGGTTGATCAGGATCACCCCGACCTCGCCGCGATAATCGCTGTCGATCGTGCCCGGCGAGTTGAGACAGGTCAGGCCGTGCTTCAGCGCCAGTCCCGATCGCGGCCGCACCTGGGCCTCGAACCCCGGCTCCAGCGCGATCTTCAACCCCGTCGGCACGAGGGCGCGCGCGCCCGGCGGCAGGATGACCGGCATGGCCTCGTCCACCGCCGCCCGCAGGTCCATCCCGGCCGAGCCGGTGGTCTCATAGGCCGGCAGGGGCAGGCCCTCGGCGTGCGGCAGGCGTTCGATCCGGACAGTCGTCATGGGCGGGGCTTCTGCGTGGGGAAAAGGGCGGAAGAACGATCCCTAGCGCGCCCGGGATGCGCTGGCTCATGGTCCGGGAATTTCACCCGGGATGAAGGGCGGGGCCGTCGGTGGAAGGCCTGTGGACCGGGGGTGGACAAGCTGTGGGCGGCTCAACCGAAATGATCGGCGATGCGGGCGGCCAGCTTGCGCGCCACCTCGGTCTTCGACTGGCGCGGCCAGGCCTCCATCGACCCGCCCCGGGTGAACAGGGTCACGGCATTGCCGTCGGCCCCGAACACATCGTCCGAGACGTCGTTGCCGACGATCCAGTCGCAGCCCTTGCGCGACAGCTTGGCCCGGGCGTTGGCCTCCAGATCGGTCGTCTCGGCGGCGAAGCCGATGACCAGTTTCGGCCGCGCCGGACCCGGAGCCGACACCCCGGCGAGGATGTCGGGATTCTCGATCAGGGCCAGCGACGGCGGCCCGCCGGGAGCCTTCTTGATCTTGCCCGAGGCGACGCCGTCGACCCGCCAGTCGGCCACGGCCGCGCTCATCACCGCGATGTCGGCCGGCAGCGCGGCCTCGACGGCGGTCTTCATCTCGCGCGCCGTCTCGACCCAGACACGCTCGACCCCGACCGGCGCGGACAGGGCCACCGGTCCCGAGACCAGCGTCACCCGCGCCCCCAGGGCCGCCAGCGCCCCGGCGATGGCGTAGCCCTGTTTGCCGCTGGAGCGGTTGGTCAGGCCGCGCACCGGGTCGATCGGCTCGAACGTCGGCCCCGCCGTCACCACCGCATGGCGCCCCGCCAGGGGCCGGCCGTCGGATCCGGCCAGCAGGCCCTCGATCGCCTCCAGAATAGCCTCGGGCTCGGCCATCCGGCCGGGTCCGAACTCGCCGCAGGCCATCTCGCCCTCGTCCGGTCCGACCACGGCGACGCCGTGGAAGCCGTCGAAGCCCTTGAGCCGCTCGAGATTGGCCTGCACCGCCGGGTGCAGCCACATGCGCACATTCATCGCCGGGGCCAGCAGCACCCGCTTGTCGGTCGCCAGCAGCGTGGTCGAGGCCAGGTCGTCGGCCAGGCCGTTGGCGGCCTTGGCGATCAGCCCCGCCGTCGCCGGCGCCACCACCACCAGATCGGCCCAGCGCGACAGCTCGATATGCCCCATGGCCGTCTCGTCCTCGGGCATGAACAGGGCCTGACGCACCGGATGTCCGGTCAGGGCGGCCAGCGACATCGGGGTCACGAACTCGGCCCCGGCCGGCGTCAGCAGGCTCATCACCTCGGCCCCGGCCTTCTTCAGCAGTCGCACCAGCGCCAGCGCCTTGTAGGCGGCGATGCCGCCGCCGACGATCAGCAGGATCTTGCGTCCGGACAGCGAGGCGTGGGTCATGGCCCTGATCTAGCGACCCCGCCTGCCGGCGTCGAGGGAGGGGCAGGACAAGAACATTGCACGAACAGGAACATTGCGGGAACAAGATAACAACGTTATGATGTCCGCTCTGATGGAGACCACTGGAGGCTGCAATGACGGGTTGGGGTGGACGGACGGCGGGGATGACGGCGGCGACGGGGCTGCTCGGCCTGGCGATGCTCGGGCTCACGGCCTGTGGCAACGGCGGCTCGGCGGTCGAGACGCGGGACCGGACGGTTGACGGGTCCGGGGCGGTGCTGACGTCGGCGGCCGCCGCGACGGATAACCCGGCGCAGGCGAAGCCGGTGCTGACCGCCAACCGGCGCGAGACGATGGACGCCAAGACGGAACGACTGTTCCAGCGCAACGGCGCCGATTTCGGCGCCGCCAGCCCCCGGGATTATCTGGCGAAGATCGAGGCCTTCACGACCCGGCCGCCGCCGGGCACGGAACGGGTCGAACGGCCCAACGGCGACGTGCTGCTGTATCAGGCCTCCAGCAACACCTTCGCCGTGGTGTCGCGCGAGGGCGTCGCAAAGACCATGTTCAAGCCGCGCGACGGCGCCGCCTACTGGGCGGAACAGAAGGCCGCCGCGCCTGACTTCGGGCGGCGGCGGGCGTCGGCGGAGGAATAGACAGACGGCGCCGGACAACGAAGGGGTTCAGGCCTCTTCGTCCCCGGCATGGTCAGCCATCTCGCGGACCAGCTCCAGCGCCAGCTTCTGCCGGCGGGTCGACAGCTGTGGCGTCAGCCGGCTGATCTCGATCGTGTAGCGGGTGGCCGGATGGTTGTGATCGAAGCTCGCGCCGCCCTCGGCCACGCCGGCCGCCTGGGCGCCGTCCAGGCCCTCGAAGAAATAGCCGATGTCGACCTTGAAGAAGCGGGCGATGTCCCAGAGCTTTGACGCCGAAATGCGGTTGGCGCCCTTCTCGTATTTCTGGATCTGCTGGAAGGTCAGACCGAGGGCCCGGCCCAGATCGCTCTGGTTATAGCCGAGCGCCAGTCGTTTCTCACAGACGCGCCGACCGACGTGCCGGTCCACCGGATGAGGTCCGTCCTCGCCCTTGCCTCTGGCCATGGTTCGTCTTGCCCTCTTGTGGGTGAAGCGCCCCCTGAATGCGCCTGCTTGGGCCCGCTGTCACGGAAAAACGCCCCGATTCCCGCTCCGCACAATCCCCGGTAGCGCGCAGGCGTCAAAGCTTCACCGCCGGCGCGAAACTCGCCTGACAGGGGAATAATCAGCGTCGTGCGCGGACGATAAACCGCCGCCAGCCGACCATCGGCGCCAGCGCCAGCAACAGGCCGAGGGCGAACAGCAGGTCGCCGAACCGGCCATACAGGGTCGCCGCCGCCGGGGCCGGCAGGCGAGCGTCGATGACGCCGCTTTCGCCCGGCTCCAGCCGCTGCTCGCCGACCACCCGGCCCCACGGATCGATCATCGCCGAGACTCCGGTCGGGGTCGAGCGGACCACCGGCAGGCCGGTTTCGATGGCGCGATAGCTGGCCAGGTTCAGATGCTGCAGCGGCCCCGAGGTTCGACCGAACCAGGCGTCGTTGGAGATGTTGACGATCCACTGCGGCCGCCCCGCCCCGCCCGGGGTGAAGCCGGGGTACAGGCTTTCGTAGCAGATCAGCGGCTGCACCCGCGGCAGGCCGGGAATGGTGATCGGCGCCGGGCGCGGGCCGGCGCTGAAATCCAGCGGCATATGCGTCAGGCTGCGTACGCCCAGCGCTCCCAGCAGTCCGCCCGCCGGCAGGAATTCGCCGAACGGCACCAGCCGGTATTTGTCATAGGCGGCGGTGATCGTCAGCCCCTCGCCGCCCTCGTCGGTCAGGGCCAGCAGGCTGTTGAAATAGCGGGCCCCGTCGGGCGCGTCGGGGTCGGCCACGCCGCGACCGAGGCCGAGGATCAGGCTCTGGCCCGGCCGCACCGCCCGGGCGATGGCCGCCGCGTCCGGCGAGCCGGGGGCGAACACCTGGTTGGCCGAGGCCGGCAGGGCCCCCTCCGGCCAGATCACTACATCGGGGACCACCGCCCCCGGGCGGGCGGTCAGATTGACATAGCGGTCGACGATGCCGCGATAGGCCTCGGGCGTCCATTTCGACTCTTGCGGCACATCGGCCTGAACGATGCGCACCACCGTGTCGGTCAGGGTCAGGCGCGCCCCCGACAGTCGCACGGTCCCGCCGACCAGCAGGGCGGCCAGGGCCAGGGCCCCCAGAACGGCGGCTCCGACCCGGGCCTTGCGCGGGCCCGGCCCGGCCAGCGGGCCGAAGGCCGAAACCGCCGCCACCGTCGCCAGTCCAAGGCCATAGACGCCGGCCACGGCGGCGAACTGCGACGCCGGCGATCCGGCGGCCCAGCTGGCCCCGGCCGGATTCCACGGAAAGCCGGTCAGCACATGGCCGCGCAACCACTCCAGCAGGCTGAACAGGCCGGCGAAGACCAGCACCCGGACCACGCCGCCGGGCGCGAACTTTTGATACAGGGCCGTCGCCGCGCCCCAGAACAGGCCCAGGCCGATCGGCAGCAGGGAGGCGGCGAAGGGCGCCATCCACGCCTGGGCCGGATTGACCAGAAAGGCCTCGGCCACCCACCAGCAGCTGATGAAGAAATAGGCGAAGCCGGCCAGCCAGCCCATCCAGAAGCCGCCGCGCGGCGTCGCCGACCGCTCGGCCAGCAGCATCAGCAGCGGATAGCCCAGCAGGCCGGGCAGAAAGCCGAACGGCGGATGGGCCAGGGCTGCTCCGGCCCCGGCCAGCAGCGCCAGGGCGATGCGGCCATAGTGCAGGATCAGCCGGTCGCGGCGGTTGGCGGGGTCAGGCTTGAACATCGGCCCTGTATGGGTCGGCGACGCCCAGACTGGCAAGGATGGTCCGCTCCTCGGCCTCCATCTCCTCGGCCTCGCCGTCCGCCTCATGGTCCCGCCCCAACAGGTGCAGCACGCCGTGAACCGTCAGGTGCGACAGATGGTCGGCCAGGGTCTTGCCCTGGGCCGCCGCCTCGGCGGCGCAGACGCCCAGGGCCAGCACCAGATCGCCCAGGTGCGGCGCGGCGCTCGCCGCCGCCGGAAACGACAGCACATTCGTCGGCCGGTCGCGTTCGCGGAATCGGCCGTTGAGATCCTGCACCGCCGCGTCGTCGGTCAGCAGCACGACGACGTCGCCCGCGACTGTCCCCAGCGCCGCCGACGCCGCCCGCTCGACCAACGCCGCCGCGTCGGGCAGGGCGGCGGTCCAGGCCGCATCCTCGATCTCGACCTCGATCATGCCTCGGGGTCTTCCAGATCGGCGGCCGCCCGGCCTTTCGCCGAGTCGGCGTCATAGGCGCGGACGATGCGCTCGACCATGGCGTGGCGGACCACGTCCTGGGCCTGGAAGCGCTGCACCCCGACCCCCTTCACATCCTCGAGGATGCGCAGGGCGTGGCGCAGGCCGGAATCGCGCGGGTTCAGCAGGTCGATCTGCGACGGGTCGCCGGTCACCACCATTCGCGCCCCTTCGCCCAGCCGGGTCAGCACCATCTTCATCTGCAGCCGCGAGGTGTTCTGCGCCTCGTCGACGATGATGAAGGCGTGGGCCAGGGTCCGGCCGCGCATGAAGGCGATCGGCGCCGCCTCGATCTCGCCCTTGTCGCGCCGCCGCCGCACGTCGTCGGGGCCGAGGATATCGTTCAGCGCCTCCCAGATCGGGGCCAGATAGGGGTCGACCTTCTCGTTCAGATCGCCGGGCAGGAAGCCCAGCTTCTCGCCCGCCTCGACGGCCGGACGGGTGATGACCAGCCGGTCGACCTGCCCGCGCCTCAGCAGCGAGGCGCCATAGGCGGCGGCCAGAAACGTCTTGCCCGTCCCCGCCGGCCCGACGCCGAAGGTCAGTTCGCAGCGCGACAGCAGGTCCAGATAATTGGCCTGGGCCGCCGTCTTGGGCGCGATCGCCCCGCGCCGCCCGACCGGCAGGGCGACGGCCCCCGGCGCCACCGTCCCCTGCCCGGCCCGCGGCTGGGTGGCCGCCGCGCCCAGCGCCGTGCGTACATCGGCCTCGGTGATCTCGGCCCCGGTGGTCGAGCGCGCCGCCAGGGTCTCGATGACCCGCTTCGCCTGGGCCCGGTCGCGGCTCGAGCCGTTGATGGTCACCCCGCCGCCGGGGGTCTCGACCAGCACCTTGTAGGCGTCCTCGATCAGGGCGACGTGCCGGCTGTGCGGCCCCGTCACCGCCCGCACGGCGGCGTCGTCCAGGGCCAGGAACTCACTCTCACGCGCCATACTCAAAGGGTCCCTATCGCTCGACGCGCGGCGTCTCGCTGCTCGGGGGACTCGCCCCCGTTGTCCATGAGCCGGCCGGTCAGGGAATTCTGCTGGCCGCGCTCGATCTCCACCGGAACGATCCGGCCGAGCAGATGATCCGCGTCGTCGACGTGAACCGATTGCAGATAGGGCGAGCGGCCGACCGCCTGGCCCGGATGCCGCCCCTTGCGCTCGAACAGCACCGGCAGGGTCCGCCCCGCCTGGGCCGCGTTGAAGGCCGTCTGCTGCTGCGTCAGCACGCCCTGCAGCGCATGCAGCCGCTTGCGGCTGACAGCCTCCGGAACCTGCCCCGCCATGGTCGCCGCCGGGGTGCCGGGGCGCGGCGAATACATGAAGGAGAAGGCCCCGGCGTAGGTCACCCGCCGCACCAGATCCATCGTCTGCTCGAAATCGGCGTCGGTCTCGCCGGGGAAGCCGACGATGAAGTCGCCCGACAGGGCCAGGTCCGGCCGCGTCTCCCGTATCCGCTCGACCAGCTCGATGTATTTCGTCCGTCCGTGCTTGCGGTTCATCGACCGCAGGATGCGGTCCGAGCCCGACTGGACCGGCAGGTGCAGCCACGGCATCAGCGCCTCGAGCTCGCCATGGGCGGCGATCAGCTCGTCCGACATGTCGTTGGGATGGCTGGTCGTATAGCGGATCCGGTCCAGCCCCGGGATCGCCGCCAGCGCATAGGCCAGCCGCGCCAGCGTCGACGGCTTGCCGTCCGGCCCCTCGCCGTCATAGGCGTTGACGTTCTGGCCCAGCAGGGTGACCTCGCGCACGCCCCGCGCCGCCAGCGCCCGCGCCTCGGCCAGCACGTCCGCGACCGGCCGCGACCATTCGGCGCCGCGCGTATAGGGCACGACGCAGAAGGTGCAGAATTTGTCGCATCCCTCCTGCACCGTCAGGAAGGCGGTCACGCCCTCGACGCCGCGCGGAACCCGCAGGGCGTCGAACTTTTCATGCGGCGCGAAATCGGCCCCGATCCGCTCGCCCCGCGCCCGCGCCGTGCGCGTCAGCAGCTCCGGCAGCTGGTGATAGGCCTGCGGCCCGACCACCAGATCGACCGCCGGCTGGCGCCGCATGATCTCCTCGCCCTCGGCCTGGGCGACGCAGCCGGCGACGGCGATGATCATCGAATTCCCCGACGTCCCCGTTTCCGTGGTCGAATTCCTCGCCCGGGCGTCTTTCAATTCTCTCAGCTTGCCGAGCTCGGAGTAGATCTTCTCGGCCGCCTTCTCGCGGATATGGCAGGTGTTCAGAATGACGAAGTCCGCGTCCTCGGGCCGGTCCGTCGGGGCATAGCCCAGCGGGCGCAGCACATCGGCCATGCGCTCCGAGTCATAGACATTCATCTGGCAGCCGTAGGTCTTGATGAACAGCCGCTTCGGCGCGGCGCCCGCCTCGGCCGTCTCCGGTGCTGCAACCAGGGTCTCGGTCATGCCCGACTTTTAGTGCGGCCGCGCCGTTCGCGCCATGGCCGCGGCCCCGCTAGTCGAGATCGGCCGGATCGATCTTGTCCGGGTCGATCCGCGCGGCGTGGCGTTTGAAGATCAGCCCGTCGCGCTTGGACGGCTCGGCCCCCTCGATCGGGGTGCCGTAGAGCTCCAGCTTGTGGCCGATCAGCTCGAAGCCCAGCCGTTCGGCGATCTCGGTCTTGAGCCGCTCGATCTCGGCGTCGAAAAACTCGATGACCTCGCCCGAACGGGTGTCGATCAGGTGGTCGTGGTGATCGTCCCCCGCCTCCTCATAGCGCGACCGCCCATCGCCAAAGTCATGTTTCTCGACGACGCCCGCCTCTTCGAACAGCCGGACCGTGCGATAGACGGTGGCGATCGAGATGTGCGGGTCGATCGACGAGGCGCGGCGGTACAGCTCCTCGACATCGGGGTGGTCCTCGGCGCTGGACAGAACCCGGGCGATGACGCGCCGCTGTTCGGTCATGCGCATGCCGCGGTCGGCGCAAAGTTTCTCGATCCGGTCCATGGCGACAGGATAGGCGGGCCGGGCGGCCTAGGGAAGCGCCGCGGACAAGTTGAGAACCAGAAGCAGGGCGTCGCGCCGCCCGCCCTCGGCGCCGGCGTAATAGCCGGGCCGTCGTCCGACCTCCGTGAAGCCGGCCCGGGCGTACAGCGACCGCGCCGCCGCATTGTCTTCCGCCACCTCGAGGAAGACCCGCGCGGCCCCGCGCGCCGCCGCCGCCAGCACCCCCTCGCCGACCAGTCGCCCGCCCTGGCCGGTCCGCCGCGCCGCCGGCCGGACCGCCAGGGTCAGGATTTCGGCCTCATCGATCACGACCCGGATCAGGATGAAGCCGTCCGCCGCCTCGACCGCGAAGACCCCGGCCTGACCCAGCAGGTCGGCCAGGGCCGCCGCGCTCCACGGCGCGTCGTGCGGCCCGGCGAAGGCCTCGGCGTGGATCGCCGCCAGCCGCGCCGCCCGCTCCGCGCCGGTCGCGTCGCCGATCATGCCGCCGACGGCCGCGGCTGACCCGGCAGGCGCGTCGGCGGCGTCGCATCGGGCGCGCGCAGATACAGCGGCCGCGGCGGGTTCGCCGCCGGATCGGCCGCCGCCGCCAACCGGGCGATCGCCCCGGGCGCCGCCCCTTCGAGCGCGAACACCGCCGCGCCCGCGACGTCGTCGGCGATCAGGGCGGCGCCGGAGCCGATCAGCCCGGTCCCCGGCCCGAGCGCCCGCGCCCGCTCGCGCGCGGCCTCGATCGACAGGGCCTCGGCCGGTCCCTCCGCCACCCCGCCCCGCCAGAAGCGTGCATAGACCTGCCCGCGCCGCGCATCGATCAGCGCCGCCGCCGCCGGCAGCGCCCCGGCCGAGGCGGCGAGGGCGTCCAGCGTCGAAATCCCGACCACCGGCCGGTCCAGCGCCGCGCCCAACCCTTGGGCGAAGGCCAGACCGACGCGCAGGCCGGTGAACGACCCCGGCCCGGCCGTGACCCCGATCCGCTCCACCGCGCCGAAGCCGCCCGCCTCGACCACCGCGTCGCGCACCATCCCGCCGAGCCGCTCCTGATGCCCTTTGGTCATGACCTCGGAGCGCAGCCCCAGCGGCCGCGCCACACCGGCCTCGACCGCGAACACGCCGGCGCTGCACAGCCCCAGAGCCGTATCGACGACCAGCACCCTCACGCCGCCGCCCCCGCGCCCACACGTCGCGATACGGTCAATCGTCCCGGGCCAGCGCCCGCACCACCCGCGCCACCGCCTTGCGCAGTTCGCGATCCTCGATCAGCGGAAAGGCCGTCGCCACCGCCCGGCCGTCCGCCGTCGCGGTGATGTGGCGCAGCGACTCCCAGCCGGTGTCGGACGGCTGGCGCGCGGTCGGCACCGGCGGAAAGAAGGCCTCGACCGAGGTCGCCAGCACGGTCGCCACCCGGTGCAGCCGCGAGGCCGAGATGCGGTTCTGCCCGGTCTCGTATTTCTGCACCTGCTGAAAGCTGATGCCGATCTGCTGCGCCAGCGCCGTCTGCGACAGCCCCATGGCCGAGCGCCGCAAACTGATCCGCGCGCCGACGAAGGCGTCCACCTCTTCCGGTCCCCCGGTCCTGCCCATGGCCTGGCCCTCCCTGCCGAGGACGGAACCGTTTCATGAAATCCCGATCAATGCAACCAAAACGTTTCATTCAGATATCCAGTCGCGCGATCACGGCCGAGACCTGGCGTGTCGCCGTTCGCGCGATCCGCTCCTCGCCGCCGCCGATCCCGCGCACGGTCAGCGCCTCGGCGTCGGCGCTGTCATACAGCCGAACGCGCAGCTCGCCGTCGGCCATTTCGATTACGCAGCCCTGATCGCGGCGCGGCCAGCGGCCCGGCGCATACTCCAGCACGACGCCCGAGGCCGCCCACGGCGCGAGATCGTCATTGGACAGCTGAAGCCGACGGGTCGCTCCGGCGGACTCCGGCCCGGCGAAGGCCCGGCCCCGGCTCTCGAGGCCCCCCGGCCCGGGTTCGACGGACGGGGCGGCCGGCGCGGCGTCGGTTCCGGCCAGCTTCAGGGCGAGGGCCTCGGGCGAGGCGCCGAGGGCGGCCGTGAAGCGCCGCTGCACGTCGGGCCGGAACAGGCCGGGCCGCTTGCCCGCTTCATACAGGCCCCAGCCCTGGCTGGTCATGCCCAGCCGCTCGCCGGCCTCGGCCTGGCTCAGCCCCTGCTCGCGGCGCAGGGCGGCGAGCGCCTCGCCGAGGCGCCGGGCGTCGCTGTCGCTCTCGAACCGGGGCATGGACCGATGATGGCGCCGCCGCTTGCTGGAAGCGAGGACGGATTTGTTTCAGGGGATCATCGACTCTGCACGCCGTCATCCTCGGGCTTGACCCGAGGATCAGAGGCGGGAGCGGGTCTGTGCGGTGGAGACGGCCCCGCGATCGGAGCCGCAGCTCAATCACCGGGCGCCGGACGGTCTGATCCTCGGGTCAAGCCCGAGGATGACGGGGAGGGGGAATCTACAGCACCTGCTCGACGCGGGTCACTTCCGGCACATAGTGTTTCATCATCTGCTCGACGCCGGCCTTTAGCGTCGCGGAGGACGACGGACAGCCGGCGCAGGCGCCGCGCAGGCGCAGGGACAGCACCCCGGTCTCGAGGTCGAAGCTGTCGAACAGGATGTCGCCGCCGTCCTGGGCCACGGCCGGACGGATGCGGCTGTCCAGCAGCTGCTTGATCTCGGCCACGATCTCGTTGTCCTCGCCCTCGTCGGCGGCGCCGTCGTGGGCGTCGTCCCGCATCAGGGCCGCGCCCGAGACGAAATGGTCCATGATCGTCGCCAGGATCGGCGCCTTCATCTGCGCCCAGTCCAGCCCCGCCGGATCGCGCGTCACCGAGACATAGTCCGAACCGAAGAACACCCCGGCCACGCCTTCCAGCTGGAACAGCGCCTCGGCCAGCGGCGAACCCGCGGCCTGGTCGATGGTCAGAAACTCGCGCGGCTCGGCCGAGACCTCGCGGCCGGGCAGGAATTTCAGCGCGTTCGGATTGGGCGTGACTTCGGTCTGGATGAACATGCGCCTCAGATGCGCTCGCCGGCCCCCACCTTCAAGGCCCGGGCCGCCGCATCGTTCCTCCCCCGCCGGGGGAGGGGGATCGCCGAAGGCGATGGAGGGGGTGCGCTCAAGCAGCGAGCTTCGTCATTCCCGCGAAGGCGGGAACGCGGCGCGAGCGGTCGCGCCCTGGCCTTCAGGCCAGATCCTCCAGCTCCTTCTCGGTCAGTTCCCCCGGCACGATGGTCACCGGCAGCTTGCGTCCGGTGAAGGCGGCGCCCTGTTTGACCATCGCCCCGACCAGCGGCCCCGGCGCCGTCGAGCCCGAGGCCAGCACCAGGATCTTTATGTCGGGATCCTCGTCGACCACCTTGCGGATGCAGGTCTGCGGCTCGCCGCGCTCGATCAGCAGGATCGGCGTCGAGCCCGACCGTTCCGCCGCCTCACCGGCCCAGGTGTTCAGCGAGGCCTCGGCCTCGGCCCGGGTCTGGCGCTCGATCTCCTCGCGCACCCCGGCCCAATGGGCGTCCGAGGCCGCCGCGGGAATGATCCGCAGCATGACCAGATGGCCCCCGGTCGAGCGCGCCCGCCGGGCGGCGTAACGCAGCGCCGCCTCGAACTCGGGACTGTCGTCGACCACGACCAGAAACTTACGCGGCATCGGCGGCCCTCTCCCTCACGCCCTACGCTAGCAGAACGCGCGCGTCGGCGCGAAGCGGCAGCACCATCCTTTCCCCGTCATCCTCGGGCTTGACCCGAGGATCAGACCGTCCGGTGCTCCGTGGAATGAGATGCGGTCACGCTCACCGGGCCGTCCCTGCCGCACAATTCCGGCCCTCACATCTGATCCTCGGGTCATCCCCGCCTCAACTCGCCGAGGTGGCGATCTCGCGGATGGCGCTGTTGGCGATGGTCAGCTTGGCGAAGGTCCAGCCCGAGCCCGAGGCCTCGATCTCGTCGACCGAGGCGCGCACCCCCTCCACCGTCTTCAGCCGCGGCCCGATCCAGCGGTCGACCGCCTGTTCCGCCGACAGTTCGGTGGCCCCGACCGAGGCGTCGGTCGACCGGGCCCCGGCCCGGGTCAACATCAGCTGCTCGTTCATCAGGTCCTCGATCAGACGCCGCACCGCCAGCCGGTCGAAATGATCGGCCGAGGGCACCGCCCCCGCCGCCGCGCGCAGCCGGTCGAAGTCGAAGGCCGCCCCGACCTGGTGATACAGGGTGGCCATGGCCGGCTCGGGCCAGCCCGCCTCGCGGGCCAGATCGCCGATGTCGGCCGTGGCCACCAGCGGTCGCAGCATGGCGAAATCGCGGGCCATGGCGTCCGGCGCCCCGTGGGCGGTGAAGGCGGCGATGCGGCCCTCCAGCTGGGCCTGTTCGAAGCGCGACAGCACGCTGCCGCCGGCGGCGCGCAGGGCGTCGGCCGCCGGGCGATAGGCGGCGATCAGGCTCTCGACCGAGGCTCCGTCGCGGGTGGCGCGGCGGGCCAGCCAGAAGGTCTGGCGGCGCAGCACGGTCGAGATCTCGCGATACAGGGCGATCTGGGCCTCGGCCGAGATCTTCAGGTCCAGCGCCGACACCTCGTCCCACGCCTGGTCGAGGCGGAACACCTGGCGCGCCGCCTCGAAGGCGATGACCATGGCCCCGGTGTCGCACTGGGCCGACAGCCGCAGCCGCTCCGGGAAGGTCGGGCCGCACAGGTTGACGATCTCGTTCGACATCACCGTGGCGACGATCTCGCGCTTCAGCCGGTGCCGCTCCATGACGGCCTCGAACTTCGCCAGCGGCTCGGGGAAGTAGCGCACCAGGGTGCGGTGGAAGAAGGGATCGTCCGGCGCGCCCGAGGCGACCACGTCGTCGAACAGCTCGATCTTGGAATAGGCCGTCAGCACCGCCAGTTCGGGCCGGGTCAGCGCCTGGCCCGCCGCCTTCATCTCGGCCAGTTTGACGTCGTCGGGCAGGCCCTCGACCTTGCGGTCCAGCTTCCCCTTGCCGCCCAGCCACTGCATGAAGCGCTGCTGCGAATCCAGCGCCCCGACGCCCTCGGCCTCCTGCAGGCTGATGGCCAGGGTCTGGTCGTAGTTGTGCACCAGCACCTTGAGCCCGACCTCCTCGGTCATCGAGGCGAGCAGGGCGTTGCGGTCTTCGGCCTTCAGCGCCCCTGCGGCGATCGCCGCCCCGGTCAGGATCTTGATGTTGACCTCGTGGTCGGAGCTGTCGACCCCGGCCGAATTGTCGATGGCGTCGGTGTTGAGCCGGCCGCCGTTGCGGGCGAAACCGATCCGACCGGCCTGGGTCATGCCCAGGTTGGCGCCCTCGCCGATGACCTGGGCGCGCAGGTCGACGCCGTCGACGCGGATGGCGTCATTGGCCTTGTCGCCGACCTGCAGGTCGGTCTCGTGCGCCGCCTTCACATAGGTGCCGATGCCGCCGAAATAGAGCAGCTCGGCCGGCGCCCTGATGATCGCCTTCATCAGCGCCGCCGGGTCCAGTACGTCCTCGGCGATGTCCAGCGCCGCCTTGATCTCGGGCGACAGCTCGATCGACTTGGCCGAGCGCGGGAAGACCCCGCCGCCCTTCGATATCTTCGTCTTGTCGTAGTCCTGCCAGGACGAGCGCGGCAGTTCGAACATCCGCGCCCGCTCGACCCATGAGGTGGCCGGATCCGGATTCGGATCGATGAAGATGTCGCGATGGTCGAAAGCGGCGACCAGCTTGATCGCCTTCGACAGCAGCATGCCGTTGCCGAACACGTCGCCGCTCATGTCGCCCACGCCGACGACGGTGAAGGGCTGGGTCTGGATGTCCTTGCCCATCTCGCGGAAGTGGCGCTTGACCGCCTCCCAGGCGCCGCGGGCGGTGATGCCCATCTCCTTGTGGTCGTAGCCGACCGAGCCGCCCGAGGCGAAGGCGTCGTCCAGCCAGAAGCCGTAGTCGGCGGAAATCCCGTTGGCGATGTCCGAGAAGGTCGCCGTGCCCTTGTCGGCGGCCACCACCAGATAGGGGTCGTCCCCCTCCCACAGCACCACCCCGGCGGGATGGGCCACCGACCCGTCGGCGAGGATGTTGTCGGTGATGTCCAGCAGGCCCGACAGGAAGGTGCGATAGGCGCGGATCGCCTCGGCCTGCTGGGCGTCGCGGTCGCCGCCGGCGCGGACCACGGCCGGCAGGCCCTTGGGATAGAAGCCGCCTTTGGAGCCGACCGGCACGATGACGGCGTTCTTGACCTGCTGCGCCTTGACCAGGCCCAGCACCTCGGTGCGGAAGTCGTCGCGCCGGTCCGACCAGCGCAGCCCGCCGCGCGCCACCGGCCCGAAGCGCAGATGCACCCCCTCGACGTGCGGGGCCCAGACGAAGATCTCGCGGAACGGCTTGGGCAGCGGCAGGTCGTCCAGCTCGCGCGAGGCGATCTTGATCGCGATATGCGCCCTGGGTTCGCCGTCCGGCCCGGTCTGGAAATAGTTGGTCCGCTTGATCGCCAGCACCAGCAGCGCCAGCCGGCGCAGGGCCCGGTCGTGGTCGAGGCTCTTCACCTCCTGCAGCAGGGCCATCAGCTTGTCGGTCTGTTCCGTCACCATCGCCGCCCGCGCCGCGGCGTCGCCGCCGACCGCCGGATCGAATTTGGCGTGGAACAGCGACACCAGGCCCCGGGCCACCGCCGGATAGTCGCGCAGCGCCTCTTCCTGCACCGCCTGGCTGGGGTCGAGGCCCGTCTGCTGGCGATAGCGGGCGAGGGTGCGCACCAGCGCCGCCTCGCGCCAGCCGACGCCCAGTTCCAGCACCAGCCGGTTGAAGCCGTCGCTCTCGGTGAGCCCGGTCCAGACCGCCGAGAAGGCCTGTTCGAACGGCGCGCGCACGTCGTCGAAATGCAGGTCGCCGCCGCGCGGATCCTCCAGCAGGAATTCGTGCACATGGATCGACGGCCCGCCCTGGGGCGACAGGGCGTGGCCCCATTCCTCCAGCGTCTTCAGCCCCATGTCGGCCAGCACCGGCAGCACGTCCGACAGCGGCACCGCCGCGCCCCGGCGATACAGTTTGAAGCGCAGGTTCAGCGGCCCGTCGGCGTCGTTGCGGAAGGCCCGCACCGCCACCGGCTCGCCGCCGTCGTTGAGGCCCGAGGCGTTCAGCCCGTCGGCCGCCTGCAGGTCGCGCACCGCCTCGTCGGCGCTGTAGCGGTCGCGGTAGCCGGCCCCGAAGGCCCAGGCCCAGCGGGCGCTCAGCGGCCCCACCTGGACGTCGTCGACATCGGCGGTGCGCAGGGCGCTCTCGAACCGGTCGACCCAGCTGCGCCCGGCCTCGGCGATCTCGGCCTCCAGTTCGGCGAGATCCGGACACGGATGGTCGCCCGGGGTCACGCCGATGATGTAATGGATGCGCACCAGCGGCTGGTCCGACAGCTGCGGATACCAGGCCGAAAGCCGCCCGCCCCACGCCCTGGCCAGGATGCGGCCGATCCGCTCGCGCACCCCCGGATTGAACCGCTCGCGCGGAATGAAGGTCAGCACCGAGACGAACCGGTCGAACGGGTCCTTGCGCGTGAAGCTCTTGATCCGCGGCCGGTCGTGCAGGTGCAAGATGCCCAGCGCGATCTCCAGCAGCTCGTCCTCGGTGATCTGGAACAGCTCGTCGCGCGGATAGTTTTCGAGGATGTTCTTCAGCCGCTTGTGGCTGTGCGACCCGGCCACCTTGTCGGCCCGGCCGAGGGCGTTGGCCACCTTGCGGCGCAGCAGCGGCACCTCGTTGGCGGTCTTGTCATAGGCCTCGACCGTGAACAGGCCGACGAATCGGGTCTCGCCCGACGGCTTGCCGTCCGGCCCGAACCGCTTGACCCCGATATAGTCCATATAGGCCCGGCGATGGACCCGCGAGCGGGCGTTGGCCTTGGCCACCGTCACCGGCTCGGACAGGTTCAGCTGCTTCTTCATCGACCGGGTCAGCACCGCCGGTTCGTTGGCGCGGCGCAGCACGGTGCGCTCCGGGTCGACCAGAACGCCGAGGCCGGCGCCCGACTGCGACAGCGGCGCCTCGGCCTCGTAGCCGCCGTCGGCCGTGCGCGGATAGTCGTAGTCGCGGGCCCCGAGGAAGACGAAATGATCCGCCTCCAGCCAGCGCAGGAAGGCCAGGTTCTCGGCCAGGATGTCCGGATCGACCCCCGGCACCCCGGCCTCCAGATGGGCGATCGAGCGCGCCATCAGGGCGTTCATCGCGGCGTGGTCGGCCACGGCCGCGCGCACGTCGGCCATGGTCGCGGCGAGGCTCTCGCCGAGGGCGTCGCGCCGCTCCTGCGGCGTCGGCTCCATGACCACGATGATCACCGAGGTGCGGGCCCCGTCGATCTCGACGATCGGGTGGAACATCGAGCGCACGGTGACCCCGACCTCGGCCAGTTCGCCCATCACGCTGTCGACGAGGAAGGGCCGGTCGTCCTGGACGATGGCGATGGTGTCGTAGCCGGTGTTGTGCCCGTCGGCGCCGGTCAGCGGCCCGAGGGTGATCAGGGCGGCGTCGCCCGGCCGCCGCCCGGCCGCCGTGCGCCACACCGAGGCCAGCAGATGGGCCAGGTCGGCGCCGCTCAGTTCCGGCGTCTCGTCGGCGACATAGTCGTCATGCGCCTGGGCCAGATAGGCGCGGGCGCCGTCGGTCGGCGCCCCGCCGACCGCGGCGACGAAATTCGCCTCCAGCGCCTCCAGGGTGATCGCCTGAGGGTGCGTGGGGGCGGTGGCGCCGGGCATGGAAGTCTCTTTGTGTATCGCGACCGCTGACGGGCCGCCTGGAACGTCGCCAGACTAGGCCGGTTCGCCGCTTGGGCAAGCCACACCGTCGGGACGGGGCTCCACTAGGCCAGCGGTCCGGCGACGGAAAGCCCGAATTGGGACGAAATCACGCCCCCGGGCGGGCCGCGGCCAGACCCGGAAACGACGAGGCCGCCGGGCTTTCGCCCGGCGGCCTGTTCGGACCGGCGCCCTTGGGAGGGGGAGGGGAGGCGCCGATCTTGAACGCCGCGGCTTGGGGGGGAGGGGGCCGCGGCGACAGGGGTGAGATAGGCGCCGGTTGTGTCCAATCAAGGGCGGTGGAACGGCTCAATCGGGCCCGGCCTGCGGCGGGTTGACGCGGCGTCGCGGCGGGGCCTTCGCGGCCTCGGAGTCGGCATAGGGCTCGCCGTCGCCGGACAGCAGGATGGCCATCCAGCGCGAGCCCTTGAACTCGGCCAGAATGGCCATGGCCATGACCGCCAGCGGCGTCGACAGGAACATGCCGACCACGCCCCAGATCTTGCCCCAGAAGGCCAGCGACAACAGCACCACCACCGGATCGATATTCTGGTTGTCGCCCTGCATGCGCGGCTGGATCAGATTGCCGCTGATGAACAATATGGTCTGCAGCCCGGCCAGCAACACGATGGCCTGCCAGTAGGTCTCGAACTGCACCAGGGCGAACAGGGGCGGAACGAGACCGGCCACCGCTCCGCCCAGCACCGGAATGAAGCCGACGACGAAGATGACGAAGGTCCAGAACTCGGCGTTCGGCAGGCCGACGGCGCGCATCAGCACCCAGGCCACGGCGCAGATCAGCACGCCGGTCACCGCCTGCACCCACAGATAGCCCTCGACCCCGCCGCGGACCCGCTGGAACACTTCCAGCGCTTCGCCCCGGGCGGTTCGATCGGGGAACATGCCGACCAGCTTGCGCCGGAAACCGGCCTGGGAGGCCAGCAGGAAGGCGAGATAGATCATCACGAACACGGCGCCGGTGACCACGCCCTGGGCCTGCCGCGCGATGATCGCCAGATAGCTGCCCACGTCGATCCGGGCGATCAGGTCGCTGACCGTCGGCGGTTCGGCCAGGCCCGCCAGGGTATAGGCGTCGCTGATGATCTGATCGAGCCGGGGCCCGATCCGCGCCACCACTCCGGTCGTCTCGTCGAAGAAGCCGGCGGCGCCGTAGACCACGATGCCGATCGAGGCGAAGAAGCCGAGGATGACCACGATCAGGGCGGCGGCTCCGGCCAGATGGGACGGCACCGGCGTCCGGTCCTCGATGAACCGCTTCACCCCGTCGATCATGATCAGCAGGAAGATGGCCATGGCCAGCGGCGTCAGGATGTCCCGCAGCCAATAGACCGCGGCCCCCGTGGCGACCACGGCGATGGCCACCAGCGCGTTGCGGGCCACGGAAGATGTCGGCAGGCTGATCGGGGCTTTCATCGGCATATGGTCAAGGTCCCCGGGGGCGGCGTCAATCGGCCTTGAACCGCGACGCCGGCCAGTAGAGCATGAGCGCCAAGCTTGTCCCGGAGTTCCCCCCATGACTGACGGCGCCGATCCCGCCCCCGGCCTGTTTCTCGGCCAGTCCCCGACGGAGGGCGGCGGACAGGCCGAAGTCCTGCTGTGGAGCCGCGCCAATCGCCACGGGGTGGTCGCCGGCGCCACCGGCACGGGCAAGACGGTGACCCTGCAGATCATGGCCCAGGGCTTCTCCGACGCCGGCGTCCCGGTTTTCTGCGCCGACGTGAAGGGTGATCTGTCGGGCATCGCCGTCCCGGGCTCGCCCGGTGAAAAACTGCTGGCCCGGGCGGCGGGCATGGGGCTGACCCTGACGCCGCGCGCCGCCCCGACCGTGTTCTGGGACCTCTACGGCGAGAAGGGTCACCCGATCCGCACCACGGTCAGCGAGATCGGACCCCTGCTGCTCGGCCGCATGCTCAACCTCAACAATGTGCAGGAGGGGGTGCTGTCGGTGGTCTTCCATGTCGCCGACAAGGAAGGTCTGCTGCTGCTCGACCTCGACGACCTGCGCGCCCTGCTGGCCCATGTCGGCGAGAACGCCGAACGCATCGGCCGCGAGGTCGGCCATGTCGCCCCGGCCTCCATCGCCGCCATCCAGCGCGCGATCCTCCAGCTCGAGCAGCAGGGCGGCAAGGCCTTCTTCGGCGAGCCGGCCCTGCGGCTGGAGGACATGATGCGCACCGGCCTCGACGGGCGCGGTCAGGTCAATGTGCTGGATGCGACGAAGCTGATGGCCAGCCCGCGCCTCTACGCCGCCTTCCTGCTGTGGCTGCTGTCCGAGCTGTTCGAACAGCTGCCGGAGATCGGCGACCCTGACAAACCCCGCCTCGTCTTCTTCTTCGACGAGGCCCATCTGCTGTTCACCGACGCCCCCGCCGCCCTGCGCGAAACGGTCGAGCAGGTCGTGCGGCTGATCCGCTCCAAGGGCGTCGGCGTCTATTTCGTCACCCAGAACCCGGCCGACATCCCCGACAGCGTCCTGGCCCAGCTCGGCAATCGCATCCAGCACGCCCTGCGCGCCTACACCCCGACCGAACAGCGCGGCCTCAAGGCGGCCTCCGACAGCTTCCGCGCCAACCCCGCCTTCGACACCGCCGGGGCGATCCAGTCGCTCGGCGTCGGCGAGGCCCTGGTCTCGACCCTCGACGAAAAGGGCGCGCCCCATGTCGTCGCCCGCACGATGATCCGCCCGCCCGACAGCCGCCTGGGGCCCGCCACCGAGGCCGAGCGCGCCGCCGTCATGGCCGCCAGCCCGGTGCGCGGCCTGTACGACGTCGCCATCGACCGCGAGTCCGCCGAGGACGTCCTCGCCGCCCGCCGCGGCGAGGCCGATCAGGCCGCCGCCGACGCCAAACTGGCCGAGGCCCGCGCGAAAGCGGACGCCGCCGCGGCGAAGGAGGCGGACAGGGC
>JAXHTU010000170.1:0-3168 GCA_034189955.1 Pseudomonadota bacterium
CGCCTTACCGCAGCGCCTCCGGCGGGCGGGCCGTGCTTGCGACACGGTCCCCGGACCGGGCGAGTATCCCCCTCGCCCCTGACATCCGACATCCATCAGACCCCGGGCGTTGATCGCCTTGCTCTGGCGACCGGGAACCGGGCCCCCGCTTCTCCACATCCCGCCGCCAGATCACGCAAGGCCTCTGCGCCTCCCCGTGCGACGGGACAGGGGGCATTGTACGGGGGCTGGCCCCTAGTACAGACAAAACGGATCGAGAAAAGGTTAGTGCGTTGATTATCCAGGGAAATATTTTGATAAGTCGACTATAGATTCGCGGATTGTAAGCACAGCGTCATGGCCTCACCTCTCCATTCGCGAAGGCGAATGGGGAGGACAGATCGCGAAGCGATCAGGAGGGGGCGGCTCCGTCAGAGGTTGTTCGCGCCGGACTCCCTGACCGCCTGCGCCGCCCCCTCCTGATCGTCGCTGACGCGCCGATCTGTCCTCCCCATCGGCCTTCGCCGACGGGGAGGTGAGTTGTCCGCCCCGGAACGCCCCGGCCAACCCGCCGTTGATCCCGGGGGCTTTCAGGGAGACACACGATGCGACATCTGTTGGGCGTGACGGCGGCGGCGGTTTGCGGGCTGACGCTGGCGGGGTGCGCCAGCACCGACAACTACGCCTCGGCCTGCGAGCGCGACTACGCCCGCAACCAGGAGCGGGCCATGGCCAGCGGGGCGGTGCTGGGCGCGGCCATCGGCGCCGCGGTGGCGGGAAGCGGCGACCGGGAGCGCGGCGCAGCGATCGGGGCGGCGGCGGGCGCCCTGCTGGGTCACACCCTGTCGGAAGAGGACGATCCCTGCGGCTACGGCTTCGGCGGCTATAACGAGGATCGCCGCTATGGCCGCGAGCGGGTCTATTGGCGGGACGGCGGTCGCCGCTGGTGAGGGCGAGGCCGCGGCGGGACGCGGCTAGTGCGCCCCGGGCGTCCGTCGGTGCGCGCGGCACAGGTCGCAGAACTCCCAGCCGTCGCGACGGCGATCCGGACGCCAGCGGTGCCGTTTGCATGCGAGACGTCTGACGAGTTTACGAAGCCAGCGCACCGAGGTCTCCTGAACATGGGTTGTCGGTCCGGCGGGTCTGTGGCGACACGCCGGGATGGGGCGAAGTGCGAGCCGGCGATCAGCCCTGGCCGAACCGTCGCCGCTGGTCCGCGCTTCTCAGGGTCGAGCGGATGAAGTCGGCCGGCGGGTCGGTTTCGGCGAGGACGGCTTCCTTGATGGCGCGCGGCTCGCCGAACAGATGCCCCTGGCCGACCGAGATGTCCAGTTCGAGGATGTCGACGATCTGGCGCTCGGTCTCGCATTTCTCGGCGATCAGCTCGATGCCGTAGCGGCGGGTGACGCCGGCGAAGTCGGCGGCGGAAATGTCGCGCAGGGCCGGCAGGGCCGAGGCGCCGTCGGCGTCCAGCAGGGTCTCGATCAGCAGGTCGGCGCTGACCTTCATGAATTTGACGTCGGACCGCTGGAGGTCGGCGAAGTCGAGATCGAGGGTCTGGACCTTGTCGATCGAGAAGCGGAAGCCGAGATCGGCCAGCTTGGCCATGTTGCGCGCCTCGACCGCGCCGCGGGCGTCGAAGGTGGCCTGGCCCAGTTCGAAGATCAGCGCCTGGTTGAGGTCGCGGTTCTCGCTGAGGAAGTCGAGGAACTGGGGGAAGAAGGTCTCGTCGCCGAGCGAGGACAGGGCGACGTTGCAGAAGACGCCGACCTTGCGGTCCTGACGCGCCAGCCGGCGGACGATCTGGGCGCAGCGGAACAGCAGCAGGTTGTCGATGGCCGGCACCAGGCCCTCGCCCTCGGCGGCCGAGAGATATTCGGCCGGCATCATGACGCGGTCGTCGGCGGCGCGCAGGCGGGTGAAGCTCTCGTAATAGATGGTGCGGCGCTGCGGCAGGGAGACGACCGGCTGGAGGTAGAGGTCGACGCGGTTCTGGGCGAGGGCCTCGTGGATGGTCTGCAGCAGGACGTTGGACTGTTCGCGGTGGCGGGCCTCGTAGGTGTTGTCGGGGGTCGGCTGGGCGATGCGCTGGTCGATCGACTCGCTCATCTGCTGGATCAGGGATTCCAGCATGCGGACCTCGCCCGACAGCTGTTCGGTCGAGGACAGGGCCCCGCTCTCGATCGCCTGGGCCAGTTCGGTCAGGGCCCCCTGGGTCGACTCCATGGCGTCGGCGAGCAGGCGGTGGGCCTCGCGGACCTGGTCGATCTCCTTTTTCAGCGTGGCGCGCTCGGTCTTGCCGGTGATCCACGCGTGGACGGCGAGGAGCAGGCCCATGCCGGCGATGCCGGCGGCCGCGCCGGCCCCGGCGCCGAGGCCGGCGCGCCAGACGAAGGCGCCCACCGTCAGGGACAGGAACAGGTAGCCGAAGAACAGAAAGCCCTGGGTCAGTGCGCGCATTGGAAACGGTTGTTCCGTCTTCCCGGATGGAATCGCCCGAGTATCGGGGTATCACGACAGATCGCCTAGCGTTCCTGCACGGATTCTCCCCAAGCTTCGAGGTTAACGATGGAATTGTTCGATCTGACCGGCCAGGTCGCGGTCATCACGGGTTCTTCGCGCGGCATCGGCAAGGCCATCGCCGAACGCCTGGCCGAGCACGGGGCCCGGGTGGTGATCTCGTCGCGCAAGGCGGGGCCGTGCGACGAGGTGGCCGGCGCCATCAACGCCAGGCACGGCGAGGGCCGGGCCATCGCCGTGCCGGCCAACATCGCCTCGAAGGAGGAGCTGCAGCGGCTGGTCGACGAGACCAACGCCGCCTTCGGCAAGATCGACATCCTGGTCTGCAACGCCGCCTCCAATCCCTATGCGGGGCCGATGGCGGGGATTTCGGACGACCAGTTCGGCAAGATCCTGCAGAACAATGTCGTCTCCAACCACTGGCTGATCCAGATGGTCGCGCCGCAGATGCTGGCGCGGAAGGCGGGATCGGTGATCATCGTCTCGTCGATCGGCGGGCTGAGGGGCAACGCCCTGATCGGCGCCTACAACATCTCCAAGGCGGCGGACATGCAGCTGGCGCGCAATCTGGCGGTCGAGTGGGGGCCGTCGAACGTGCGGGTCAACTGCATCGCCCCCGGCCTGGTGCAGACCGATTTCGCCAAATATCTGTGGGAGAATCCCGAGCTG
>JAXHTU010000171.1:0-3139 GCA_034189955.1 Pseudomonadota bacterium
ATGCCCGCGCCGATGAAGTAGGGGTCGGGAATCAGGCCCTTGATGCCCGTCATCTCTTCGAGAAAGAGGATGAAGTGGCGCGAGTTGAAGGACTGGAACAGGTGCCGCGAATAGTCGGGCAACCGGTCCGGAACATACTGCGACTTCAGCTTTTCCTCGGCCGCGTCGAAGCTCTGCTGCGCTTCAGGCAGGTGGTCGAGGTCATGACGCACGCCCTCGATGATCTGCATGGGCAGGAAGTTGTCGATGCAGATGTGGTTGTAGGGCTGCGCGCTCTGGTAGCGCTCGGCGTAGACGGCCCCGATTTCCTTGGCCGCCTTCGTGTCCAGAAGCAGCGTTTCGGGGTCCATGGGATAGGCAGCAGACATCGTGATCACCGGGCAAGAACTGTGGAATGGCAGATCTCTAGCGCGCGGCACCGGCCTTTCCAAGCGGACCCGCCCAGAGAATGCGGCTGCGGCGCATCGCGGCAACAGATCGCCGAAGACTGGCCCGGATCTGTTGCGGAACGCCGTTTTGTGGTGTGATGAAGTGGGGTTCGTTAAAGGAAGTGAGCGGTTGCAGCATGGGTTATGAACGCCGACATCCCGATCCCGTCTTCATGTACGGAGCACTTCGGTCCGGGACCACGCTTCTGCGGCTGATGCTCCTGCAGCATTCCCGTATCCACTCGCCCGGCGAGGCCGACTATCTTTTCGATCACCTTTCCCCCGATCCCGCCGCGCCCCTCGGCGTCCGCTGCGACCGCGCGGGCCTGGCGGCAGACTGGAAGTTCAAGCTGGCCGACCTGCCCCTGCCCCAGGGACCCGAAAACGCGGATCTCGTCCATGCGCTGAACGACGTCATCCACGACCGCGCGCCCGATGGCGTGACCACGGTCAGCGTCCATCGCAGCGCGGTCTTCATGGCGCGGCTCTTTCCGCGCGCCAGGGTGATCCACCTGTTGCGCGATCCCCGCGATTCCGCGCGCTCGGCCGTCGGCATGGGCTGGGACGGCAACAGCTATCACGGCGTGCGCCACTGGCTCGACACCGAGACGGCCTGGGACGCGGCGGACATTCCGCCCGACCAGGTGCTGACCGTCCGCTTCGAGGAGCTGATCCGCGATCTCGAGGCCGGGCTGACCGAGATCTGCGCTTTCATGGGTCTCGAGTTCGAACCCCGGATGCTCGACTACCACAAGGTCTCGACCTATGCGCCGCCCGATCCGAAGATCTCGCAGAAGTGGCGGACCGAGGCGTCCCCGCGCGAGATCGGCCTGATCCAGGGCCGGGTCGGCGCGCTTCTCGAGGCACGCGGCTATGATTCCGTGGGCGGGGCGGTCGCACCGGGGGCGGCGGCGAAGACCTGGCTAAGGATCGACGACAAGGCGCGCCGCTGGCGCTACAACATCCGCCGCTACGGCCTCGGGCTCTGGCTGTCGCAGCATGCCGCCCGCGCGCTGCGCCTGCGCGGCACCGCCGACCGCCTCGCCGCCCGCCAACTCGACATCAAGATCCAGAACCTGAAATGACCCTTTCCTGTCTTGTGGTCTCGCCCTGCCGGAACGAGGCCGACTACATGCGCCGCACGCTCGACAGCATGGTCGCGCAGACCCAAGTCCCCGATCTCTGGGTGATCGTCGACGACGGCTCGACGGACGAGACGCCCGCGATCCTCGCCGACTATGCCGCCCGGCACGACTGGATCCGCGTGGTGCCGAAGCCCGACCGCGGCCACCGTGCCGTGGGGCCGGGCGTGATCGAGGCGTTTTATGTCGGTTTAGAGACTGTTTCCGACCTGACGCGCTTCGATGTGATCTCGAAGCTCGACCTCGATCTGGACCTGCCGCCACGGTATTTCGAGATCCTGCTCGGCCGGATGGAAGACGATCCCCGGATCGGCACCTGCTCGGGCAAGCCCTATGTCCGGCGCGGGGGCGAACTGGTCTCGGAGCGTCGCTCGGACGACATGTCGGTCGGCATGACCAAGCTCTGGCGCCGGACCTGCTTCCAGGACATCGGCGGCGTCGTGCGCGAGGTGATGTGGGACGCCATCGACTGCCACAAGGCGCGCCAGCACGGCTGGAAGGCGGTCTCGTGGGACGAGCCCGAGCTGCGCTTCGAGCATCTGCGCCCCATGGGGTCCTCGCAGACCTCGATCTGGACCGGCAAGCGGCGGCACGGCTTCGGGCAGTACTTCATGGGGACCGATCCCCTGTATTTCGCCGCCACCGCCGCCTTCCGCGCCGCCGAGCCGCCCTATGTCCTGGGCGGGCTGTCGATGCTGCAGGGGTTCTTCGGCGCGCTTCTGAGACGAGACCGGCAGCTCGAGGATCCCGAGTTGCGCGCCTTCATCCGCCGCTATCAGCGCCGTACGCTGACGGCAGGCCGCGCCCGCGCCATGGCCGAGACCGAGGCCGAGGGCGCGGCGCGTTTCGCCGAAAGGGATCGGGCTGCCCGTCCTCAGGACTCGAGCGCACCCCGCGAGGCCGGCGAGGTCCGCTCGGCGCCGTAGAAGTCCAGGGGAGCGGCCAGGCCCAACCCCGCGCCGCCCGCCGCGGGCGATCCGGAAAGCGGCGTCGCGAGCGGCACCGAGGAGGGGTTGGCGTATTGCGTCTGCCAGGGCATCTCGGCATCCAGCCGCGAGGTCCGGTCGAGCGCCAGCCACCAGTTCGTCCCCGCCTCCCAGGGCTCGCCCGAGGTGTTGGTGATCGTCACCCCCGAGCCGCCGAGGGCGACCGTGATCTGGCCCGCCGCGGCATGCATCACCTTCCCGTTGAGCGAGAACATGTGAAGGACGTCGGTGCCCTGGGTCGCCTGCCAATAGGCCTGGCTCGTCGGCGTCCCTGGCCCATGCTCGTTCTGGTCGCGCACGAGGATCTGCGCGTAGGGCACCGTCAGCGACCCGCCCTGCGGCACGGCCGAGGCCAGGGTGCCCGTCGGATGCTCGAAGTTGTAGCGCACGCCCCTGTAGCGTGGCGTGACGCCGGGGACGGGGCTCGAGAGGTCGACGGGTCCCGATCCGGTGACGGGCTGCGCACCCGAGGGCGCGTGCAGGATGTTGTTCTCGGCCACCACGTCGGCGAAACTGCCGGTGCTGCCGACCAGCGTCATCGCACCCGAGTTCTCGTTCGCCGCCGACTGCAGCGACACCGCCG
>JAXHTU010000172.1:0-3134 GCA_034189955.1 Pseudomonadota bacterium
ACGAGGAACGCGGCGCCGACTCCGACACCGAAACCTTCGTCGCCGTCCGCGCCGACATCGACAACTGGCGCTGGGCCGGCGTGCCCTTCTTCATGCGCACCGGCAAACGCCTGCCCGAGAAACGCACCGAGATCGTCATCCAGTTCAAGCCGGTGCCCCACTCGATCTTCGACCACGGCGACCGCGGCGCCATCGAGGCCAATCGCCTCGTCATCGCCCTGCAGCCCGAGGAAGACATCTCCCTGTCGGTGATGAACAAGAAGCCCGGTCTCGATCAGCGCATGAAGCTGCAGCCGATCCGCATGAGCCTGTCCTGGGGTCAGCACGACCAGGACGCCCGGCCGCCGCGCCGCCGGATCGCCTATGAGCGGCTGCTGCTCGACGCCCTGACCGGCGACTCCACCCTGTTCGTCCGCCGCGACGAGGCCGAGCAGGCGTGGAAATGGGTCGACGAGGTCTCCGAGGCCTGGGCGGGCGCGGCGTCGAAGCCGCACGATTACCGGGCCGGAACCTGGGGCCCGCCCGAGGCCAGCGCCCTGCTGGACCGTACCGGCCGCACCTGGAACTCCGGCCATGACTGAGATCCGCAGCTTCGCCGACGCCGCCGACTGGATCGAGGTCTGCGCCCAACGCCTCGCGGAGGCGCTGGATCAGGGCGCGGCCGAACAGGACGGCCTGTCCGCCTTCGCCGGCGCGGGCGGCTCGACCCCCGCCCCGATCTACCGCCGGCTCTCGGAGCTGCGCTCGTTCGGCGGCTGGCAGCGCACCCTCGTCACCCTCGTCGACGAACGCTTCGTCCCCGAAAGCTCGCCGGAATCCAATGCCGCCCTGCTTGAACGCACCCTGCTGACCGGGATGGCCGGCGGCGCGGAATTCCTGCCCCTGTACAGCCCGGCCGTCACGGTCGACCGGGCCGCGGCCCTCGCCGCCCACGCGCTCGCGGCCGCCTTCGAAGGGCGGCGTCTCGACGCGGTCCTTCTCGGAATGGGGGAGGATGGCCATATCTGCTCGATGTTCCCTGAAAGCCCCACCCTGAAGACCCTGCTGTCGCCGGGCCTCAAGCCCACCGTGCTGGGCGTCCCCGCCGGCCGCGACGGCCGCGCCCCGAGCCTTGAGCGGCTGTCGCTCAACCTGCCGTATCTGATCGAGGCCCGCCGCGTCGTCCTCGCCATCACCGGCGGGGCCAAGCGCGCCGTGTTCGAGCGCGAGGCCGCCGGCGATCCGGCGACCCAGCCGATCGCCGCCCTGATCGCCCACAAGGTCCCGCTCGAGGTCCTCTGGACGGAGGCCGCCCGATGACCACGCTCCACCCCGTCGTCGCCGAGGTCACCGCCCGCATCGTCGAGCGCTCGCGCGAAACCCGCGCCGACTATCTGCGCCGCATGGACGCCGCCCGCGACAACGGCGTCGCCCGCGCCAAGCTCAGCTGCGCCAACTGGGCCCACGCCTTCGCCGGCCAGACTATCGCCGACAAGCTGACGGCCATGGGCGGCAAGGCCCCGAACGTCGGCATCGTCACCGCCTATAACGACATGCTCTCGGCGCATCAGCCGTTCGAGCGTTTCCCCGCCGTGATCCGCGAGGCCGCCCGCGAACTGGGCGCCACGGCCCAGGTCGCCGGGGGAACCCCCGCCATGTGCGACGGCGTCACCCAGGGTCGTCCCGGCATGGAGCTGTCGCTGTTCAGCCGGGACGTCATCGCCATGTCGACCGGCGTGGCCCTGAGCCACGACGCCTTCGACTCCGTCATCGCCCTGGGCGTCTGCGACAAGATCGTGCCCGGCCTGTTCATGGGCTCCCTGGCCTTCGGCCATCTGCCGGTGATCTTCGCCCCGGCGGGCCCCATGCCCAGCGGCATTCCGAACGCGGAGAAAGCCCGCGTCCGCGCCCTCTACGCCCAGAACCAGGTCGACCGGAAAACCCTGCTCGAAAGCGAGATCGGCTCCTACCACTCGCCCGGCACCTGCACCTTCTACGGCACCGCCAACTCCAACCAGATGATGATGGAGCTGGGCGGGCTGCACATGCCCTCGACCGCCTTCGTCCATCCCGAGACCGGCCTGCGCGACGCCCTCACGGCGGCGGCGGCGAAGCGCGCCGTCGAACTGGCCCGATCCGGCGAGGGCCGCATGGCCGACGTGATCTCGGAAAAGTCGATCGTCAACATGATCGTCGCCCTGCTGGCCACGGGCGGCTCGACCAACCACGCCATCCATCTGGTCGCCATGGCCCGCGCCGCCGGAGTGATCATCGACTGGACCGACATGGACCAGCTCAGTTCGGTCACGCCGTTGCTGGCCCGGGTCTATCCCAACGGCTCGGCCGATGTGAACGCCTTCCAGGCCGCCGGCGGCGTCGCCTTCGTCGCCCGCGAACTGGCCCAGGCCGGCAACATCCATTCCGACGTCCACACCGTCATGGGCCCCGGCATCCATCACTATTTCCAGGAGCCGTCGCTGGTTGACGGCGAGCTGGTCTGGCGCGACGGCGTCTGCGAGAGTCTGGACACGGACATTCTCCGCCCCGCGTCCGACCCCTTCGACCGCGAGGGCGGTCTGCGCCTCGTCCAGGGCGACCTCGGCCGCGCGGTCATCAAGGTCTCGGCGGTCAAGCCGGAGAACCGCGTGGTCGAGGCTCCCGCCGCCGTGTTCGAGACCCAGGAAGACGCCCTGCAGGCCTTCAGGGACGGCAAGCTCGACCGCGACGTCATCGTCGTGCTGCGCTTCCAGGGGCCGAAGGCCAACGGCATGCCCGAGCTGCACAGCCTGTCGCCGGCGCTCGGCGTTCTGCAGGACAAGGGTTTCAAGGTCGCCTTCGTCACCGACGGCCGCATGTCCGGCGCCTCGGGCAAGACCCCCGCCGCCATCCACGTCTCGCCCGAGGCCCTGGCCGGCGGCATGCTGTCCCGGGTCCGCGACGGCGACATCGTCCGGCTCGACGCCGACGCCGGCGTCCTGAGCACCGTCGGGGTCGACCTGTCGACGCGCCCCGCCGCGACCCGTTCGGCGGAGCATGCCGCGGGCTCGGCCTGGGGCTATGGCCGCGAACTGTTCGCCGCCTTCCGCCACGTCGTCTCCACCGCCGAGGAAGGCGCGTCGATCTGTTTCGCCGACGGGGCCGGCGAAACAGATCGA
>JAXHTU010000173.1:0-3103 GCA_034189955.1 Pseudomonadota bacterium
GAAGTCGATGTCGGGGTTGTTGTTGATCCGCATGCCCGAGAAGCCGACCACCCCGCCGAGGGTCAGCAGGGCGAACAGCAGCAGGATCGGAATGGGATTCCGGATCGACCAGGAGGAGATGTTGCGCATCGGTCGGGCCTATCGGCTCGTCTTGGCGGGCGCGGCCGCCGCCGCCGCGGGGGCTGCAGCCGGGGCCGGGGCCGCGCGCGGGGCGACGATCCGCACCGTGTCCCCGTCGCCGAGGAAGCCGGCCCCCTCGACCACGACCCGCGACCCGGCCGGCAGGCCTTCGACGGCGGTGCGGGCGTCGTTGCGCGACAGCACCGTCACCGGCTGGAAGCGCACCGTCGCGCCGGTGGCCATGACGAACACGCCCGCCTTGTTGTCGCGATACAGCAGGGCGGCGGTCGGCACCGTCATCGCCGGCTGGTCGCCGACCTCGATGCTGGCGCGGGCGAACATGCCGGGCCTCAGATCGCCGGGGGCGGTCAGGGCGATGCGGGCCACGCCCAGACGGGTCTGGGCGTCGACCTCGGGGGTGACGATGCGCACCCGGCCGGCCGTCTGGCCCGCCTGGTCCGAGGTGACGGCCGCGGTCTGGCCGGCGCGGACCAGACCCAGTTCGGTCTCGGGAATGCGCGCGTCCAGCTCCAGCCGCCCGTCGCGGACGATGCGGAACAGCTCCTCGCCGGCGGTGATGATCTGGCCGCGGGTGACGCTGCGGCTGATCACCAGACCCGACACCGGGGCCTTGATGGTCGCCTGCGACAGGCGGGTGCGGGTCTCGGACAGCGAGGCGCGGGCGGCGGCCAGATTGGCCCGGGCCGACCGCTCGTTGGCCAGGGCCGTGTCCAGCGAGGCCTGACTCAGGAAGCCGCGCTCCTTCAGCTCCTGGGCCCGGCCCAGCGCCGCCTCGTCGCGGGCGACATTGGCCTCGGCCGTCTGCACCGCCGCCTGCTGCTGACGCAGCTGGGCCTGCAGCAGGGCGTCGTTCATCTGCACCAGCGGCTGGCCCTGACGGACATAGCTGCCCTCGTCGACATAGACGGCTGTCGCCGTCAGCCCGCCGGCCTCGGCCCCGACCGGCACTTCTTCCCACGCCGACACCGTGCCCGAGGCGGACACCGTCCGCGCCAGGTTCTCGGTCAGCGCCGGCTGGACCGTGACGGCCTGGCCGCCCGCCGGCGCCTCTTCCTTCTTGTTCGCCGTGCTGTGATCGCAGGCGGCCAGCAGCAGGCTGGCGGCCATCAGGGCGGCGAGTCCGCTCGCCCGGGTCTTGTCGAGAGTGATCGTCACGTCTGATCCCCTTGGGCTTCGCGGAGGGGAGCCGCGCGCCGCTGTACGGGTCGCCCGTCCTGGGCGCCCCTGTCATCAGCCGTTGAATAGCGGGTTCGCGACCGCTTCTCAAACGCCAATACACGCCGTTACGACGAAGTAATCCGTGCCGGAGACAGTGGCGAAAAGCCGCCGCGGCGGCGCACGCGTTGGCGATCCGGCCCCGCCGTGCTACCGGCGCGGCCATGACGACCCCTCCCATCGACCGTATCCGGAATTTCTCCGTTGTCGCCCACATCGACCACGGCAAATCCACCCTGTCCGACCGCCTGATCCAGGTCACGGGCGGCCTGACCGCGCGCGAAATGTCGGCGCAGGTCCTCGATAACATGGATATCGAGAAGGAGCGGGGCATCACCATCAAGGCGCAGACCGTGCGCCTGAACTACAGGGCGAAGGACGGGCTCGACTACGTTCTCAATCTGATGGACACCCCCGGCCACGTCGACTTCGCCTATGAGGTCAGCCGCTCGCTGGCCGCCTGCGAAGGCTCACTGCTGGTCGTCGACGCCTCGCAAGGGGTCGAGGCCCAGACCCTGGCCAATGTCTATCAGGCGATCGACAACAATCACGAGATCGTCCCCGTCCTCAACAAGATCGACCTGCCCGCGGCCGAGCCCGAGCGCGTGCGCCAGCAGATCGAGGACGTCATCGGCATCGACGCCTCCGACGCCGTCCTCTGCTCGGCCAAGTCCGGCATCGGCATCGAGGAGGTGCTGGAGGCCATCGTCACCCGCCTGCCGGCGCCGAAGGGCGACCCGAACGCCCCGCTCAAGGCCCTGCTGGTCGACGCCTGGTACGACCCCTATCTCGGCGTCGTCGTTCTGGTCCGCGTCTTCGACGGCGTGCTCAAGGCCGGGATGCGGGTCAAGATGATGCAGAACGGCTCGACCCATCTGATCGACCGCGTCGGCGTCTTCCTGCCCAAGAACACCCCGGTCGACCAGCTCGGCCCCGGCGAGGTCGGCTTCATCACCGCCCAGATCAAGGAGGTCGCCCACGCCGCCGTCGGCGACACCATCACCGACGAGAAGAAGCCGACCGCCGAGGCCCTCAAGGGCTTCAAACAGGTCCAGTCGGTGGTCTTCTGCGGCCTCTTCCCGGTCGACGCCGCCGATTTCGAGGACCTGCGCGCCGCCATCGGTCGCCTGCGCCTCAACGACGCCAGCTTCACCTACGAGATGGAAAGCTCGGCCGCCCTCGGCTTCGGCTTCCGCTGCGGCTTCCTCGGCCTGCTGCACCTCGAGATCATCCAGGAGCGGCTGTCCCGCGAGTTCAACCTCGACCTGATCGCGACCGCCCCCTCGGTGGTCTACAAGATCGCCCTGCGCGACGGCTCCGAGATCGAGCTGCACAACCCGGCCGACCTGCCCGACGTGATGCAGATCCTGGAAATCAGCGAGCCGTGGATCAAGGCGACGATCCTGACCCCCGACGAATACCTCGGCGGCGTCATCAAGCTGTGCCAGGACCGCCGCGGCTCTCAGGTCGAGCTCAGCTACGTCGGCAGCCGCGCCCTCGTCGTCTACGAACTGCCGCTGAACGAGGTCGTGTTCGACTTCTACGACCGCCTGAAATCGATCTCCAAGGGCTACGCCTCGTTCGACTACGAGCTCAGCGAGTACAAGGTCGGCGACCTTGTGAAGATGAACATCCTCGTCAACGCCGAGCCGGTCGACGCCCTCTCCATGCTGGTCCACCGCGGCCGGGCCGAGATGCGCGGCCGCAGCATGGTCGAGAAGATGAAGGAGCTGATCCCGCCCCACCT
>JAXHTU010000174.1:0-3070 GCA_034189955.1 Pseudomonadota bacterium
GGGTGCAGGCCTTCAGCACCTTGGACTGGCCGTGCTTGTTGGCGTGATCCATGACCACGACGACGCGCTTGACGCCGGCGACCAGGTCCATGGCCCCGCCCATGCCCTTCACCAGCTTGCCCGGGATCATCCAGTTGGCGATGTCGCCGTTCTCGGCCACCTCCATGGCGCCGAGGATGGACAGGTTGATGTGGCCGCCGCGGATCATGGCGAAGCTGTCGGCCGAGCTGAAGTAGCTGGTCTCGGGAATCTCCGAGATGGTCTGTTTGCCGGCGTTGATCAGGTCGGGATCGACCTCGTCCTCATAGGGGAAGGGGCCCATGCCGAGCATGCCGTTCTCGGACTGGAGGGTGACCTCCATGCCGGCCGGTATGTAGTTGGCGACAAGCGTCGGAATGCCGATGCCGAGGTTGACGTAGAAGCCGTCCTGCAGCTCCTTCGCGGCGCGTTCGGCGAGCTGTTCGCGGGTGCGGGGCATGGATCAGCCTTCCTGTGCGGCCGGAGCCGGTTGGGCCGGGGCGGCGGGCGTCGGCGACGGGCCGCGATCACGGATCGCATCCTCGATGTCGTCGTTGAGCGAGCAGGTGTTGAGCATGATGATGAACAGGAAGATCACGATCCAGGTGAGCTTGCTCTCGATCTTCTTCAGCAGATCATCACGATCGATCGGGGGGGCAGGGGTGTTTGACATCAGACCGTTTCCCTCTGGCGGACGGTGCGTTGTTCGATGCGCTTCTCGGGCACCGTCCGGACGATGCGGTCGACGTAGACGCCCGGGGTGTGGATGTGGTCGGGGTCGAGCGAGCCGACAGGCACGATCTCCTCGACCTCGACGACGCAGGCCTTGCCGGCCGTGGCCATCATCGGGTTGAAGTTGCGGGCGGTCTTGCGGAAGACGAGGTTGCCGCGTTCGTCGGCCTTCCACGCCTTGACGATCGACAGATCGGCGACGAGGCCGGTCTCCATCACATACTGGCGGCCGTCGAACTCGCGGACCTCCTTGCCCTCGGCGACGAGGGTGCCGACGCCGGTGGCGGTGAAGAAGGCCGGGATGCCGGCGCCGCCGGCGCGGATGCGCTCGGCCAGGGTGCCCTGGGGGTTGAACTCAAGCTGGAGCTCGCCGGCCAGATACTGGCGCTCGAACTCCTTGTTCTCGCCGACGTAGGACGAGATCATCTTGCCGATCTGCTTCGTCTCCAGCAGCTGGCCGAGGCCGAATCCGTCGACGCCGGCGTTGTTGGAGATGACCGTCAGCCCCTTGACGCCGCTGTCGCGCAGGGCGGCGATCAGATGCTCGGGAATGCCGCACAGGCCGAAGCCGCCGGACATGACGGTCATGCCGTCGAAGGTCAGGCCCTCGAGGGCGGATCGGGCGTCGGGGAAGATCTTCCGCATCGCTTCCTCATGGTTTTCACCGTCTGATGAATATCGACGGCCTTTCGCCGTCCGTAACGCGGGCGCGGGGCAGGGGCAAGAGGCGGGGGCGCCGGGGATCGGGCAGGGCTGGGCGCCGCTTGTCTCCAAACGGTTGGGGAGGTCGGCGGAGCGCGGGCGTCGGCCCGGAACCGATGGGCTCCCTGCTTTCGCGTTACGGGAGCCGGGATGTGTTTTCGGCCGAACGCCTGCGCTCCGCCGTGATCGGGCTTCCGAGCGCTTCGGGGCGGGCATCACAGGGCGGTGCGGGTCTTGCCAATTTTCGGCCCCGCGGCCTTCACCCTTTAGGCCCTTTCGAAACTAAGCCCGGGCGGGCAGGAGCGGCCAGGCTCCTGGGCTCCTCCGTTTCAAACCGGAGGACAGTCCCTTTCCACGCCGCGAGGGGGAGCAACCCGTCCCGCAGGATGGTCCAGTTCCGCCGCGCGCGCCCGTGAAGGCGACGCCCGGCGTCCCGCAACGATCACACCCGCCGCACGCGGTTGGCCCTGGCGCCAGACGCCCTCCCCCGCGACGGGATGGAAGGCATTTTACGGGACCCCGGCCCTGGGACAGACAAAACGGTTTGAGGAAAGGCTATGTGGCTGATTGTGCAGGCGAATAATTTGATAACTAGACTATAGATTCGCGGATTGTCAGCACAGCGTCACGCCCATTCCTTCTCCCCTCGGGGGGAGAAGGTGGCTCGCGGAGCGAGACGGATGAGGGGGATGGTGGGGTCCGGCTGCTCGCCAGTCTGTCCGGAGCCGGCCTACCCCTCATCCGCCCCTCCGGGGCACCCGTCGTCGGATCGCATGCGATCCTCCTCCACCCCCAAGGGGAGAAGGATTTCAGCCCCCCTACCCCTTGACCCGCCACGTCGCGCCGGCGGGGCCGTCCATGACGACGACGTCCAGGGCGTTGAGGCGGTCGCGGATGCGGTCGGCCTCGGGCCAGTCCTTCGCCGCGCGGGCGGCGGCGCGCTGTTCCAGCAGGGTCTCGACCTCAGCGCGAAGGTCGGCGGCGACCTCGCCTTCCAGCCAGGCGCCGGGATCGGCCTGGAGCACGCCCATCAGGGCGGCGGCGGCCGTCAGCTCGCCCTTGGCCCGCGCCACCACCCCGTGGTCCCCGGCGGTCATGCCGCGCTCGATCTCGCTGGACAGGGCGAACAGGGTCGCCATGGCGCCCGGGGTGTTCAGATCGTCCTCGATGGCCTTGAGGAAGTCGACGGGCGGCTCGTCGGTCGAGGCCTCGACGCCGGCGGCGCGGTGCAGGGCGCCGTAGAGGCGGTCCAGGGCCTTGCGGCTCTGGTCCAGCAGCGACTGGTTCCAGTCCAGCGGCTGGCGGTAGTGGGCGCTGAGCAGGGCCCAGCGGACCACCTCGCCCGGCATGGCCTGGACCAGGTCGTGCAGCAGCAGGACGTTGCCGATCGACTTGGACATCTTCTCGGCGTCGACGGTGAGGAAGCCGTTGTGCATCCAGTAGCGGCTGTATTCGGCATGGGCCGAGGCCGCGTGGGCGTGGCCGTGGGCGCAGACGCCCTGGGCGATCTCGTTCTCATGGTGCGGAAACACCAGGTCGACGCCGCCGCCGTGGATGTCGATCGGCAGGCCGAGGGTCTCCTCGATCATGGCCGAGCATTCGATGTGCCAGCCGGGCC
>JAXHTU010000175.1:0-2969 GCA_034189955.1 Pseudomonadota bacterium
CCTCCATGTCGATCCACGTCACCTCGCGCCAGTCGCCCGTCGACCAGACGCGGGCGTCATGGTTGCGCGTGTCGGCTCCCGGCGCGTCGCGCCAGCCCATGGCCTGCAACCGGCCCTTCGACAGATCGCCCGGCGTGTCGGGAATGAAGCGGTAGAACAGGCCGTCGCCCTCGTCCTCGGTCTGGTAGGCGATGCCGGTGCGCGGATCGATGCAGACGGCCTCGTGCTTGAACCGCCCCATGGCCCTCAGGGGGACCGGATCGACCAGGCCGGTCGCCGTCGCCGGCACGTCGAACACCCAGCCGTGCGCCTTGGTCACATCGGCGTCGGCGGCGGTCTCCAGCGTCTCCTCGCAGGTCAGCCAGCTGTTCCACGGCGTGCGGCCGCCCGAGCAGTTGGTCGAGGTCCCGGCCAGCGACAGATGCTGGCGGATCGTGCGCCGGCTCGCCAGATCGTAGACCACGGTCGTGGTGCCGCCCGGCAGGGCGCGACCGTCCTTGTAGGTGTCGAACCCCCGGGCCGGGTCCAGCTGTCCGATCCGCTCCTGATGGAAGCCGCCCGGGCCCATGTTGCGGTGCAGGCCGCTTGAGCCCTTGAGCTCGTGGTTGCGCACCAGGGCGACCGTGCCGTCGCCGAGATCGAAACAGCCCATGCCGTCGGGCTGGCCGGGCACGAACAGGCCGTCGTCCATGGTGTCGCCGCTCTGCGAAACGACCTGGTAGGTAAAGCCCTCCGGCAGGTCGAGCAGCCGGTTGGGGTCCCGCACCAGCGGGCCATAGCCCTCGACCTCGTTGACATAGGTCTCTTCCGTCGCGGCGGTCTGGGCCCGGACGCTGCTGGCGAGGCCGGCGAAGGCGACGGCGGCGGCCGAGCCGGTGAGAAGATCGCGACGTTGCAGGCGCATGGGAGCACTCCGGAATTAGGCGGCGACTTATGGCCCCGCGGCCGGCGCCGGTCATCAGGGTTTTGTGACGCCCCCCGCTCCGGGCGGCTTCGCCGCACCCGTCAAGGACGCTGGCGCCGGCCTCCGCCGCGTTCTAGGTCTCGCCGATGGATTTCACCGACGACGCCTTCGTCCTCTCCGCCCGCGCCCATGGCGATACCGGCGTGGTCGTCGAGCTGCTGACCGCGGAACACGGCCGCCGCGCCGCCTATGTCGCCGGCGGCGCCTCGCGCAAGATGAAGCCCTTTCTCCAGGCCGGCGCCCGGGTCACGGCCGACTATCGCGCCCGCACCTCCGACCATCTCGGCTCGGCCCGGCTGGAGCCGGTCGGCGAGGGGCCCAGCGCCCTGTTCGACGATCCGATGGCCCTGACCGGCCTCGCCGCCGCCGCCGCGGTGGCGCAAGGCAGCCTGCCCGAGCGAGAGCCCCACCCGGGCGCCTTTCTCGCCTTCGAGGCCCTGATGGGCGCCTTCGTCCTGCCCGAGGTCTGGCCGGCCATCTTCGTCCGTTTCGAGGCCGGCCTGCTCGAGGATCTGGGCTTCGGCCTCGACCTGTCGCGCTGCGCCGTCACCGGGACCATGGACGATCTGGTCTGGGTCAGCCCGCGCACCGGCCGCGCCGTCAGCGCCGGGGCCGGCGCGCCCTATGCCGACAAGCTGCTGAAACTGCCGCCCTTCATGCTGGGCGCCCAGGCCGGGCTGGGGGAGGGGGACGTCAGCGCCGGCCTCGCCCTGACCGGCCATTTCCTCGAACAGTTCGTCTTCCACCCGCAGAACAAACCGATCCCGCCCGCGCGGGTGTGGATGCTCGACAAGCTGGGCGAGGCGGGGCGGCTTTAGGCGTGACGCTGGGCCGTGACGCTGTGCTTACAATCCGCGAAAACATGTACGGGTTATCAAAAAAATGGCGCACCCGATCAATGACATGACCCGTTAGAATAACGGAATCATTAGCCCAGGAAGAAACGGGGGGATAATGATGGGATGACCCAGCACCACCCACTCCCCCACAGCCGCCGCCCACCCCAGGACTGGGTCGCCGCCCGCGCCGATTATGAAGCCGGCTGCTCCATGCGCATCGTCGCCGAGCGACACGGCCTGAACATCCGCACCGTCTCCCGCCACGCCGCCGCGGAAGGCTGGAGATCGCCGCGCGTCGAGGCCGCCGAGGCCTGGGCGATGGCCAACGACCGGTCGGTGTACGATCCGACGGCCCTCGGCGAATCGCTGGCCGTCGGCCACATCGCCGATCGGGATGACGAACTCCTGTTGTTGCGGCCCGACAGCGTCGGCCTTTGCCGGCTCGCCTTCCGGCGCGCCGCCGAATGCGCCGCCGTCAGCGGTCCGACCGAGGCTCTCGCCTGGATTCGTCTGGCGGAAGCCACGGCCCGGCTGCGTCGGGAGGTCAATGTCGATGTCCGGGCGATGGGCGAGGCCGACTATCGCCGCGTCGCCGCCCTGGCCCGCGAGGAAACCGGCGCCTGCCTCGACGCCATCCGCGACGCCCCCGCCGGGGATCTTGGCCCGGACGTGTCCGAAGTGTCCGAAAGTGTCCCATGAATTTCCACGGACACGGACACTTGGCCGCTAGACTTCCCGCTCCAGACCGCCGATTCGAAGGCCCATGACCGTTCACACCCCGCCGCCGGAAGGCGGTCGCATCGTCGACGAACCGATGAGCGAGGCGCTCTCGCGCCGCTATCTCGCCTATGCGCTGTCGACCATCACCAACCGCGCCCTGCCGGATGTGCGCGACGGCTTCAAGCCGGTGCACCGGCGCATCATGTACGCCATGCACCAGATGCGGCTGAACCCGCAGGCGGCGGCGCGCAAATGCGCCAAGGTCGTCGGCGAGGTCATGGGCGGCTATCACCCGCACGGCGACGCCTCCATCTATGACGCCCTCGTGCGCCTGGCCCAGGACTTCTCGCAGCGCTATCCGCTGGTCGACGGCCAGGGCAATTTCGGCAACATCGACGGCGATAACGCCGCGGCCATGCGCTACACCGAGTGCAAGCTGACCGCCG
>JAXHTU010000176.1:0-2934 GCA_034189955.1 Pseudomonadota bacterium
GCCAAGGACCAGAAGGCCTATGACACGCTGACGGCGACCATCTCGGGCCGCCTGAAGACGATGAAGCTGAACAACAACCGCATCGAGGCCCTGGTCGAGCAGCTGTATGCGATCAACAAGCGGCTGATGGGGCTGGAAGGCCGGCTGCTGCGCCTGGCCGACAGCTACGGCATCTCGCGGCCCGAGTTCCTCAAGGCCTATTTCAGCCGCGAGCTGGATCCCAACTGGGCCGAGGACGTCAAGCAGATGGGCGTCCGCTGGACCAAGTTCAGCGACAACGAGCAGGCCCAGATCGCCCAGATCCGCGGCGACGTCGCCGCCGTGGCGACCGAGGCCGGCCTGCCGATCGACGACTATCGCCGCATCGTCCAGACGGTGCAGAAGGGCGAGCGCGAGGCCCGTCAGGCCAAGAAGGAAATGGTCGAGGCCAACCTGCGCCTGGTCATCTCCATCGCCAAGAAATACACCAACCGCGGCCTGCAGTTCCTGGATCTGATCCAGGAGGGCAACATCGGTCTGATGAAGGCGGTCGACAAGTTCGAATACCGCCGCGGCTACAAGTTCAGCACCTATGCGACCTGGTGGATCCGTCAGGCGATCACCCGCTCGATCGCCGACCAGGCGCGCACCATCCGCATCCCGGTGCACATGATCGAGACGATCAACAAGATCGTCCGCACCAGCCGCCAGATGCTGCACGAGATCGGCCGCGAGCCGACCCCGGAGGAACTGGCCGAAAAGCTGGCCATGCCGCTGGAGAAGGTGCGCAAGGTCCTCAAGATCGCCAAGGAGCCGATCAGCCTCGAGACCCCGATCGGCGACGAGGAGGATTCGCACCTCGGCGACTTCATCGAGGACAAGAACGCGATTCTGCCGATCGACGCGGCGATCCAGTCGAACCTGCGCGAGACCACGACCCGCGTGCTGGCCTCGCTGACGCCGCGCGAGGAGCGGGTGCTGCGGATGCGCTTCGGCATCGGCATGAACACCGATCACACCCTGGAAGAGGTGGGGCAGCAGTTCTCGGTGACGCGCGAGCGGATCCGCCAGATCGAGGCCAAGGCGCTGCGGAAGCTCAAGCATCCGTCGCGGTCGCGGAAGCTGCGGAGCTTCCTGGACAGCTAGGGTCATGGATGAGGGATGAGGGCTTAGGGATGAGGGGCGGCTCGCAGGGGCCGCCCTTTTTTCTGTTTCCTTCTCCCCTCGTGGGAGAAGGTGTCAGGCGAAGCCTGACGGATGAGGGGGTGGTCGGTCCGCGTGGCGACGAACGGCGTCGAACACGATATTGGGGTTGGTCAGGACAGCCTCGTTGCCGAATCTCACAACCGTGAAGCCCCGCTGCTTCAGATCGGCGTCGCGTAGCCGGTCCTGCTACTCGCGAAGACGGTGAATGCCGCCGTCCAGCTCGATCACCAGCTTGAGCTCATAGCAGCAGAAGTCCGCGATCCACGGCCCGATCCGGGTTTGTCGGCGAAATTTCAGGCCTTCGAGACGCCGATCCCGCAGGAGCTTCCACATCGCCGCTTCCGCGAAGGTCATCCTGGCCCGGAGGCGTCGCGTCTGGTCCGCCATACCCCTCATCCGTCTCGCTTCGCGAGCCACCTTCTCCCACAAGGGGAGAAGGGTAAATGTCTGCGGCCTGGTCCTGTCCTCCGCCCGCAACCCGTTGTGTTCGTCGTGACCTTCCGTTGTGCCCGTTGTGATGAACCCGCCCGCACCACCTCGTGATTCTCCGCCGCTGCAAATCACCCTAGCCTGCCCGCCATGCGCCCCGTCCTCCGCCTTTTCGCGACCGCCGCCGCCACGACCCTGCTGCTGGCCGGGTGCAGCCGGGTGCTGGCCGAGCGGTCGGCCCCCGGCGGTTATCCCGCCGCCCCGTCGCGCACCGAGGCGCCGCTGGTCGGGGGGCTGGTCGACCGGGCGATCGACGGCGGCACCCGGGCGGCGGTGATCCGCGAGAGCGCCGACCTGCAGCAATGCATGGCCCAGCTGACCGCCGCGCGGGTGACCTTCCGGCCGACGCCCGACCGGAGCCGGACGGCGACCTGCGGCCTCAGCGCCGGCGGGGTGCTGGGGGCCGACATGGGGACCGTGGCGCGCATGGCCCCCGGCGATGTCGAGATGACCTGCCGCACGGCCCTGGCCCTGAGCGTCTGGCGGCGGCAGTCGGTGGAGCCGGCGGCGCGCGAGCTCCTCGGTTCGGACGTGGTCCAGATCGATCACATGGGCGCTTACGCCTGTCGCAACGTCAATAACGGCGGGGTCAGCACCCGCGTCAGCGCCCATGCGACGGCGGCGGCGCTGGACTTCGCCGGGGTGCGGCTGCGCGACGGGCGGCGCATCACGGTGAAGGCGGACTGGGCGGGCGAGGGGCCGGAAGCGCGCTTCCTGCGCCGCATCCGCGACGACGCCTGCCGCATCTTCGGCACGACGCTGAGCCCGGACTACAACGCCGTCCACGCGGATCATCTGCATCTGGAGGCGACGGAGACGCGGTTCTGCCGGTAGGGGGCGGGGGAGTGATTAGTGATTGGTGATTGGTGATTAGTGATTAGTGACTGGCCGGCGGCTGTGCGGGGGCGCGGGCGGCGCCGCCCTTCCGCTGACGGGGGAGGCGGCAATCACTAATCACCAATCACCAATCACTAGCCACTCCCGCGGCGGAGAATTCGACCACGGCCGGAGAGAGACTTCGACGACGGCCGCCGGGGAATTCGGCGACGCCGGATAATGATACGTCCGCCTTTGACGCAGGGGCGTGTCTCCCTGCCGCCATGGAGCATTTTCGTCTCAGGAAATATCGCGGGGCCGATACCTGGCGGCGGGTCAGGGAGGCCTATGTCGCCGGCGAATCCGGGCCGTCGCTGGCGCGTCGCTACGACGTCGGCCTGGCCAATCTGAGAAAGAAGGCCAGCCGCGAGGGGTGGACCCGGT
>JAXHTU010000177.1:0-2891 GCA_034189955.1 Pseudomonadota bacterium
GTCGCGGCCGTGCTCTCCGAGAGGGCCGCGACCACCCTGGCGGCCATCCGGGCGGCGAAACGTCATGGCGTGGTGGTCAGCCATGACCTGAACTATCGCGCCAGCCTCTGGTCCAGCCACCCGGATCCGGACGCCGCCCGCAGCGTCAATCGCGAGATCGCCGGCCTCGTCGACGTCCTGGTCGGCGACGAATACGCCTTCGCCAGTTGCCTCGGCATCGAGGCGGACGGCGCCCGCGCCGACGCCTGCGACAGCGGCCCCTTCGACCGGCTGGTCGGACGCGTCGCCGGCGACTTTTCGAACGTGAAGGTCTTCGCCGCCACGCTGAGGGATCCGGTCTCGGCCTCGGTCAACCGCTGGGGCGCGGTGCTGTGGGCCGGCGGACGGCGGTACGAATCGCCGACGCGGGAGATCGCCGTGCTGGACCGGGTCGGCGGCGGCGACGGCTTCGTCTCCGGTCTCGCCTGGGCCGTGCTGGCCGGGCGGGACCTGCAGGCGGCCGTCGACTACGGAACCGCTCACGGGGCGCTGGCGATGACCACGCCCGGCGACAACGCCATGACCTCGTTGGCCGAGGTCGAGGCGCGGATCCGGGGCGGCGGCGCGGCGGCGGTGCGCTAGATCGCCGCCAGCGCCTGCTCGAGATCGGCGTAAAGGTCGTCGACGTTCTCGATGCCGACCGACAGTCGCACCAGATTGTCTCCAATGCCGCAGCGGGCCTTGGCCTCGGCGCTATAGTCCGAATGCGTGGTGCTGGACGGATGGGAGGCGAGGCTCTCGGTGCCGCCCAGACTGACCGCCAGCTTGAACAGCCGCAGGGCGTTGAGCATGCGGAAAGCCTCGGCCTCTCCCCCCTTCAGACGCAGCGAGAAGGTTGAACCGGGGCCGGAGCACTGGCGGGCGAACAGGGCCTGCTGGGCCGGCGAGCTTTCGGCGCCGCCGGCGTCCAGAACGGCCTCGATCTTCTGATGGTCGCGCAGGCGCTGGACCAGCCGGATGGCGTTGGCCTGCGAACGCTCCATGCGGATGTGAAGCGTCTCGAGACTGCGCATCAGCAGCCAGGCCGTGTGAGGATCGCTGATCGTCCCGCAGATGGTGCGCATCTCGGCCACCCGGCCCATCAGCCCGGCCCGCCCCATGCAGGCGCCGGCGATCAGATCCGAATGGCCGCCGACGTATTTGGTCAGCGAATACAGGATCAGATCGGCGCCGTGCTGAAGCGGCCTTTGCCACAACGGCCCGAGGAAGGTGTTGTCGACCACCAGCGGGGGCGGTTCCGCCTGGCCGAGCGCCTGGATGGCGGCCGCCGCGGCTTCGAGATCGATCAGCTGGTTGGTCGGATTGGCCGGCGTCTCGACATAGACCGCCGCCAGCCGCCCGCCTCGCGCCGCGGCCGCGGCGGCGGCCTCGCCGATCGCCCGGGTCAGGGCCTCGCCGCCATCCGGATCGGCGACGCTGACGGTTTCCACCCCCATGCGCGGCAGGATCCGGTCGAACAGATATTCGGTGCCGCCATAGGCCGGGGCGGTATAGACGACGGCGTCGCCCGGACGGCTCAGGGCGAGGATCGTCGTCGAGATCGCCGCCATGCCGCTGGAGAAGACCAGCGCCTTCTCGGCCCCGTCCCAGACAGCCAGCCGGTCCTCGAGGATCTCGAGGTTGGGATTGTTGATCCGCGAATAGATCAGGCCCAGCGCCTCTTCCGGATCCTTCTCACGCAGACCGTAGGCGACCTCGAAGAAGCGCTTGCCGTCCTCGGCCGACCTGAACACGAAGGTCGAGGTCTGGAAGATCGGCGCCTTGATCGACCCCTCGGACAGGACCGGATCATAGCCGTAGCCCATCATCAGGGTTTCCGGGGACAGCGGGCGATCCCCCAGCATCCGGCCGTTATCCTTGTTCGACAAAACGGGTCCTCTCGATCAAAGGAGCCGTGTTAGTCGCCCTTGGCGCCGGAGAACAGGGGCGCCGCCGCACGGCGTCGGCGTTCCCGTCCGACCCCCCGATCATCCGCGGGCTGGCTCAGGCCCAGAGGTCGCCGTCGTCCATCTTCCACCAGGGCAGGGCGGCCCCGCCGGCCGGGTCGGGCGCCTGGAGCAGGTCCGGGCCCGTCGCCCAGGCGACCGGCGCTTCGTCGGACAGGGCCGTCAACGGATCCGCCTCGATCAGGGCGGCCTTGTCCCGCAGGTCCGGCAGGACGAGGAAGTCGTCGTCGGCCAGGGGCGAGACCAGCGGATCCGCCGGCTTGTCGGCCGGGGCCGGCGCCGCCGGGGCGCCGAGAGCGGCCCGGGAGCCGTCGCCGTAGCGCAGGCTCTCGATGTCGGTGGCGAGGATGGAGCCGTCGCGCCCGGCGACGGCGTCGACGATGCGCCAGCCGGAGCCCTCGGCGGTGATGGCGTAGTCGCCGGCCAGTCCGGCCAGCACCAGAACGTCGGTTCCGGCCCCGCCGTCGATCCGGTCGGAGCCGCCGCCGCCGGCCAGCACGTCGTCGCCGGCCCCGCCGAGGATCAGATTGTTCAGCCCGTTGCCGGTCCCGGTGAAGTTTCCGACGCCGCCGAACACGAGGTTTTCGATATTGGCCCCGAGGGTGAAGCTGCCCAGCCGCGAATCCACCGTGTCGACGCCCTGGCCGGCCTGTTCGACGAGGGTGTCGCCGGCGGCGACGACGTAATAGTCGTCGCCCTCGCCGCCGTAGAGCTCGTTGGCCACCCCGGCGCCGCCGTACAGAATGTCGTCGCCGCCGAAGCCGATCAGCACGTCGCGCTGGGCTCCGCCGCGCAGCACATTGGCCCCGCCGTTGCCCTGACCCTCGAAGCCGGCCGCGCCGGTGTAGGTCAGGTTCTCGACGTTGGCCGACAGGCGGAAGCGGGCCAGGCCGGTCTGCACCAGAT
>JAXHTU010000178.1:0-2865 GCA_034189955.1 Pseudomonadota bacterium
CGACGGCTTGCGCCGCCTGTTTGGTTAGTTGAAGAGGCGAAAGCCGCTTCACACGATCCGGCTTTTCCGGCGCATGCATCGAGCGGCCACCCACCTGTTCGGGGATTGGGACCGCCGACGAAGGGCATAGCCCGTCGCCGGCCTCCGGCCGGTGGTCAGCATACACGCAGGCGCCGGGCGACCCCGGCTGCCGGTCTCCCCGCCCGATGCTTCGTCGGCACCGCGTGACTGGCGGGGATGGGACTATGATAGTGGGGCCGGTGGAGACGGGGATAAGTTTTTTGCGGGACAGCGCCATGATGGCGCCAAGCCCCTAGACTCGCCACGATTCTGACGATCATTGTGGCGGCATATGCATGGAGTGCGCCGTGGAAAATCCTTTTGTGACAACTGACTGGCTGGCGACCCATCTGAGCGATCCAAACCTCGTCGTGCTCGACGGCAGCTGGCACATGCCCAATGCCGCCCGCAACGCGCAGGCCGAATATCTCGCCGGCCACATTCCGGGCGCCGTCTTCTTCGACATAGACGGCGTCGCCGACACCACCACCGACCTGCCCCATATGCTTCCATCGCCGGCAGATTTCGCCCGCATGGTCGGCGCGCTGGGCATTTCCGACAGCATGACCATCGTCATCTATGACGAGCTTGGCCTTTTCTCCGCCCCGCGCGTCTGGTGGACCTTCCGCACCATGGGCGCCCGCGACATCCGCATCCTTTCCGGTGGCGGCCCCAAATGGCGTGCCGAACGCCGCCCGACCGAGGTGGGTCTGGTCTCCCGCCCGCCGCAGACCTTCCATGCCCGCCTTGACCCGGCCGGTGTCGCCGGCTTCGAAACCGTGCGTGACCGCAGCCTTGATGGCGCCGCCCAGATCGTCGATGCCCGCCCGGCGCCGCGCTTCCATGCCGAAGTCCCCGAACCTCGCCAGGGCCTGCGCAGCGGCCACATCCCCAACAGCCTCAATGTGCCGGTAAGCCTGCTCACCGAGGCCGGCCAGATGCGTCCCGCCACCGAGCTGGCCCAGCTCTTTGCCGAGCGCAATCTCGACCTCGACAAGCCCGTCATCACCTCCTGCGGGTCGGGCATCACCGCCTCGACCCTGGCGCTGGCGCTGCATCTGGCGGGAGCAAAACACGTCGCCGTCTATGACGGCTCGTGGACCGAATGGGGCGCCCGCCCCGATGCCGAGATCGCCTCATAGCTTCGTGACCTTACTACATTGTAATGTGCGGAAGGCTTTGACGCTGTTAGTGTTTGCGTAGCAGTTCGCTGGTTCGCCGGCTCTCCCCTTGCATTCCGAGGTCTCGCGCTTGATACGGCAGCTTGTGGCATCCCTTGTCGTTCTGGCCGCCGCCGTTGCGGCCTGGATCCTCTTCGTACCCGGCTCGACGGCCACCCTGGCCAATTACGGCATCACCCTCCCCTTTGGCCCGCCTGCCGGCGACCAGGCATCTGCCGGCCCCCGCTCCGGCGGCCCCGCAGGCCCCGGCGGCGGGCGCCCCGGCGGCGCCAGTCGACAGACCAATGTGGTCACCACGCCGGTGACGCTGGCCACCATCAACGACACCCTGAGCGCCGTCGGCGAGGGCACCGCCTCCAGTTCGGTCACCGTCTCCTCGCCCGCCGGCGGCACGCTGGCCGAAGTGCTGGTGCGCCCCGGCCAGACCGTGGCCCGGGGCGCCGTTATCGCCCGCCTCGATTCCGACGCGGAGCAGATCGATTTCGACCGCGCCAGGCTCGCCGCCGACGACGCCAACAGCACCCTGCTGCGCACCGAGGGCCTTGCCAGCTCCAACGTCGTCGCAACTACCGCGCTGACGGCAGCCCAGCTCGCCGCCGCCAATGCCGATCTCGAATTGCGCAATGCCGAAGTCGCCCTTTCGCGCCGCACCATTACCAGCCCGATTGCCGGCACGGTCGGGCTGATCCGCGTCACGCCCGGCAATTACGTCCCGGCCCAGACGGCCGTGACCACCATCGACGACACATCCTCCATCCTCGTCGATTTCTGGGTGCCCGAGCGCTATGCGGCAACCATCGAGCCCGGGGCGCCGGTCACCGTCACCGCCGTGGCCCTCAGCGGCCGCACATTCGAGGGCGAGGTCAGCGCCGTCGATAACCGCATCGATCCGGCCAGCCGGACCCTGCAGGTCCAGGCCGAAATCCCCAACGAGGATGGCGCCCTGCGGGCCGGAATGTCCTTCTCGGTAGCGCTCGATTTCCCCGGCGAGCAATATCCCACGGTCAATCCGCTGGCCATCCTGTGGTCGGCCGAGGGTTCCTATGTGTGGAAATATGATGCGGGCAAGGCGACCCGCGTCATGGCCGAGATCGTGCAACGCAACAGCGATGGCGTCCTGGTCAGGGGCGATCTGGTACCGGGCGACGCCATCATCACCGAAGGCATATTGCAGCTCAGCGAAGGCGCCGAGGTGACCTTGCTCGACGGCCCCGACGGAACACAGGTCGCCACCGAGACCGCCACCCGCCCCTGAGAGGACCAGAATGTCGATCAGCCAGAAGAACGAACGTGGCGGAACCCTGGCGGCGCTCTTCGTCCGTCGTCCGGTCATGGCCGTGGTCATCAATGCGCTGATCGTGGTCGCCGGCCTTGCGGCCCTGCTTGGCGCCGAAGTGCGTGAGCTGCCCAGCGTCGAGCAACCTGTCCTGTCCATCTCCACCAGCTTCGACGGCGCCGCCGCCGAGACGGTGGATCGCGAAGTGACCGCCGTCGTCGAAGGCGCCGTCGCCCGCGTCCAGGGCGTCACCGCGATTTCCTCCAGTTCCTCTACCGGCAATAGCCGCGTCACCCTCGAATTCTCCGACGGCACCAATCTCGATACCGCCACCTCCGATGTCCGGGA
>JAXHTU010000179.1:0-2769 GCA_034189955.1 Pseudomonadota bacterium
CGTTGTCGATGGTGAGGATGCGACGGATGGCCATGCCCGGGAGGTAGGCGGACCGGGCCGAAAGGTCAAGATTTCCCAGCGGCGCGCTGGGTTATGCCGCGGCGCCCGGCAGCGGCCGCGGCGCCTTGTCGGGGCCGATGGCGACATAGGTGAAGACGCCCTCGGTGACCCGCACCGCCTCGCCATGGGCCTCGTTGCGCGATCGTTTCCACGCCTCGACATGGACGCGGATCGAGGTCCGGCCGGTCTTGACCACGGTGGCGTGCAGCGACACCTCGTCGCCGACCGAGACCGGCTGGTGGAAGACCATGGCGTCCAGCGCCACGGTGGCGCAGCGGCCCTGGGCCAGTTCGAACGCGGGCGTGGCGCCGGCGAGGTCCATATGCGCCAGCAGCCAGCCGCCGAAGATGTCGCCCTCGGGATTGGTGTCGGCCGGCATGGCGATGACCCGGCCGACGAGGCGGCCCCCCGGACCGACTCTGGGGGCGTCCGCCATCAGAAGGCGCTCTCGCCGGTGATGGCGCGGCCGAGGATCAGGGCGTGGACGTCGTGGGCGCCCTCATAGGTGTTGACCGTCTCGAGGTTCATGGCGTGACGCATGACGTGCATCTCGCCGGTGATGCCGGCCCCGCCGTGCATGTCGCGCGCCTCGCGGGCGATGGCCAGGGCCTTGCCGCAGTTGTTGCGCTTCATCATCGAGATGGCCTCGGGGACCCAGGCCCCCTGGTCCAGCAGCCGGCCGAGGGCAAGGGCGCCCTCGAAGCCGAGGAAGATCTCGGTCTGCATGTCGGCCAGCTTCTTCTGCACCAGCTGGCGCGACGACAGCGGGCGGCCGAACAGCATGCGCTCGCCGACATAGTCGCGGGTCAGGTGGAAACAGGCCTCGGCCGCGCCCATGGCCCCCCAGGCGATGCCGTAGCGGGCCTTGTTGAGGCAGCTGAAGGGCCCGCGCAGGCCCTTCACGCCCGGCAGCAGGTTCTCTTCCGGCACGAAGACGTCGTTCAGGCCGATGTCGCCGGTGATGGAGGCGCGCAAGGAAAGCTTGTCGCCGATCTTGTCGGTGGTGAAGCCGTCCATGCCCCGCTCGACGATGAAGCCGCGGATGACGTCGTCGAGCTTGGCCCAGACCACGGCCAGGTCGCTGATCGGGCTGTTGGTGATCCAGTATTTGGCGCCGTTCAGCCTGTAGCCCCCGTCGACGGCGACAGCCTTCGTCTTCATCGAGGCCGGGTCGGAGCCGCCGTCGGCCTCGGTCAGGCCGAAACAGCCGACCAGTTCGCCGGCCGCCATGCGCGGCAGGAAGCGCATCTTCTGCTCTTCGGAGCCGAAGGCGTAGATCGGGTACATGGCCAGCGAGCTCTGCACGCTCATGGCCGAGCGATAGCCGCTGTCGACCGCCTCGATCTCGCGCGCGATCAGGCCGTAGGCGACGTGGCTGACCGAGGAGCCGCCGTACTGTTCCGGCAGCATGGCCCCGAGGAAGCCCATCTCGCCCAGCTCGGTCATGATGGCGCGGTCGAAGGTCTCGTCGCGGAAGGCCTCGACCACCCGCGGCAGCAGCTTCTCGCGAGCGTAGGACCGGGCCGCGTCCTGGATCATCCGCTCGTCGTCCGTCAGCCGGCCGTCGAGGTCCAGCGGGTCGTCCCAGCGGAAGGTCTTGGCGGGAGAGGCGGAGCCGTCGGCCATGGGCGGTCTTTCCTGAAGCGTGTCGGGGTCGCCGCGGCGTCACGCCATGGTGACGGGCGCCCCCTGTTCCGGCGGGCGGTTTAGGCCAGAATGGCGCCGACGGGTAGAGGCCCGGCCCGTTCCAAGCTAAACTGTCGCCATGATCCAGACGCTGAATCGCCTGTTCGTCGACCACCCGCGCGAGGTCAAGGAGGGCTATTTCGAACATATGGCCGCCTCGTCGCGCTTTGGCTTCCGCCTGCTCAAGCTCGCCGGCTGCGCCTTCCTGCACGCGATCGTGCCGGGCGTGCACAAGGCCACGGTGTCCCGCGCGGTCTGCTGCATGGCCGAGGAGATGGACGGCCGCGCCCGCGAGGCCCGCGAATGCCGCATGCGCAACGCCGGGGTGTGGGACCCGGGGCTGTAATAACCCCTTCTCCCCTTGCGGGAGAAGGTGGCCGAGCGCAGCGAGGTCGGATGAGGGGTCGCGCTGGCCTCGGCCGCTGAGCGATCCGCCGTCCGACGATGCCACGCCGTCCGTGAAACCCCTCATCCGTCAGCCCTTCGGGCTGCCACCTTCTCCCGCAAGGGGAGAAGGGTTACTCAAGCCGCATGACCCAGCCCCAAGGTCCCCTCTCCGGCGTTCGCGTTCTCGACCTCAGCCGCGTGCTGGCCGGCCCGTGGGCGACCCAGACCTTGGCCGATCTCGGGGCCGAGGTGATCAAGATCGAGCGGCCCGGCGCCGGCGACGACACCCGTCACTGGGGCCCGCCCTTCACCACGAAGGCCGACGGCTCGAAGGGCGACGCCGCCTATTTCCTGTGCGCCAACCGGGGCAAGAAGTCGGTCGAACTGGACATCGCCACGCCCGAAGGCGCGGCGATCATCCGTGAACTGACGAAGACCAGCGACGTCCTCGTCGAAAACTTCAAGACCGGGGGTCTGAAGAAATACGGCCTCGACTTCGCCGCCCTGTCGGCGATCAATCCGAAGCTGGTCTATTGCTCCATCACCGGCTTCGGCCAGGACGGGCCCGACGCCCACCGCGCCGGCTACGACTATATGATCCAGGCCATGGGCGGGCTGATGTCGGTGACCGGCCAG
>JAXHTU010000018.1:0-38666 GCA_034189955.1 Pseudomonadota bacterium
TGGCCGGCTCGGTGTCGCGCTTCCAGATCGGGGCCGACGCCGGCGCCGCCCCGGTCCGCGCCGCCCCGCGCCCGGTCCACCGCACCGTCACCGCCATGAAGACGGTCGGTCGCGGCGGGGCCGCCCGCAAACTCTCTCCGGTCGCCGCCGAAGACGGCTGGGAAGAGTTCTGATGACCGCGGCGCTCACCTTGCCGGCCGTCCTGGACATCCAGTCGGCCGAGGCCCTGCGGGCCCAGCTGCTGGAACACCGGGGCCAACCCCTGGCGGTGGACGGCTCCGGGGTCGAGCGCCTCGGCGGTCTTTGCCTCCAGGTCCTGATGTCCGCCATGCGCACCTGGGCCGAAGACGGCCACCCCTTCGTGGTCAGCCCGGCGTCCGGGGCCTTCGTCGATCAATGGAACGCGTTCGGGGCGCCCGCGATGGCCGCCGGACCGTCGGGAGACTTCGCGTGATCAAGACAGTCCTGACCATCGATGACTCACGCACCATGCGGGACATGCTCCTGCTGGCGCTGGTCGAGGCCGGCTACCGGGTCATCCAGGCCGTCGACGGCGTCGATGGTCTCGAGACCCTGGCGGCCGAGGGCGCCGATGTCGTCATCACCGATATCAACATGCCGCGCCTCGACGGCTTTGGCTTCATCGAGGGCATGCGCGCGGATCCCAATCACCGCGCCACCCCGGTGCTGGTGCTCACCACCGAAAGCGACGCGGCCAAGAAGCAGCGCGCCCGCGACGCCGGCGCCACCGGCTGGATCGTCAAGCCGTTCGATCCGGCCAAGCTGGTCGAAGCCGTGCGGCGGGTGGCGGCCTGACCATGACAGACGATCCGTTCGAAGCGATCAAGGTCACCTTCTTCCAGGAGTGCGACGAACTGCTGGGCGATCTCGAGGCCGGTCTGCTGGCGATCGAGAGCGGCGAGGGCGATGGCGAGACCGTCAACGCCGTGTTCCGCGCCGTCCATTCGGTGAAGGGCGGGGCCGGGGCCTTCGGTCTGGAGGACCTGGTTCGTTTCGCCCATGTCTTCGAGACCCTGATGGACGAGATCCGTTCGGGCCGGAAGCCGTGCGACGATCCCACGGTCAAGACCCTGCTGCGCGCGGCCGACCTGCTGGCCGACCATATCGCCGCGGCCCGCGGCCACGCCCCGCCCGTCGACGAGCCGCGCTCCGCCGCCCTTGTCGCCGAGCTCGAAATGCTGACCCATGGCGAGGCCAGCCCGCCCGCCGCCCCGGCGCCGGTCGCCGCGCCCGTCGTCGCGGGCGCCGCAACGGACGACGAAGACGACTTCGGCTTCCGTCCGATCGCCTTCGACATGTCCAGCCTCGAGGCGCCGGTCGCGCCGCTCGAGGCCGCAGGCGAAGCGTGGCGCGTGGTCTTCCGCCCGCACGCCCGGATGTACGCCAACGCCAACGAGACCGGACTGCTGCTGCGCGAGCTGTCGCGTCTGGGCCCGATCACCGTCGCCCTCGACGATTCGACCCTCCCCGGCCTCGACGACCTGGTCGCCGAGGAAGGCTATCTGACCTGGACCGTCGACATCGAGACCCCGGCGGGAGAGGCCGCCATTCGCGAAGTGTTCGACTTCGTCGAGTCCGATTGCGAACTGACCGTCTCTCCCGCGGACGGAACCGATTCCGCCGCCGCTGTGCCGGAAGCCACGGACGATTTCGATATCGCGGCCCTGTTGGCCCGGGCGATGGCCGATCCGGCGGCCGCCGCCCCGGAGCCGCCGTCCACGACGGCCGAGCCCGCGCCGATGGCGCCGGCGCCGGTCGCTCAGGCGCCTGTCGCCGCGGCTCCGGTCCCGGCGGCGCCGGCCAATGCTCCGGCCCCGCCGGCGAACCAGGCCTCGTCCGCCATCACCATCCGGGTCGACCTGGACCGCGTCGACCGGCTGATCAACGTCGTCGGCGAACTGGTCATCCAGCAGGCCATGCTGGCCCAGCGCGTGGTCGAGAGCGGCCTGGCCCGCTCGTCCGGCATCTCGGTCGGCCTCGAGGATCTCGAACTGCTGACCCGCGAGATCCAGGACAGCGTCATGGCCATCCGGGCCCAGCCGGTGAAGTCCGTGTTCCAGCGCATGCCGCGTCTGGTCCGCGAGGTCGCCGAAATGACCGGCAAACGCGTGCGTCTGGTCACCGAGGGCGAGGCGACCGAGGTCGACAAGACCGTCGTCGAACGCCTGGCCGAGCCGATCACCCACATGCTGCGCAACGCCATCGACCACGGTCTCGAAGCTCCCGAGGATCGCGTCGCCGCCGGCAAGCCGGCGGAGGGCACGGTCCGGATGGTCGCGCTGCACCGCTCCGGTCGCATCGTCATCGAGATCAGCGACGACGGCCGCGGCATCAACCGCGAACGGGTTCGCGGCATCGCCCTCGACAAGGGCCTGATCGAGGCCGACGCCGTCCTGACCGACGAGGAGATCGACAATCTGATCTTCCTCCCGGGCTTCTCGACCGCCGAGACCATCTCGGACGTCTCGGGCCGTGGCGTCGGCATGGATGTGGTGCGCCGGTCGATCCAGGCCCTCGGCGGCCGGATCACCATCGCCTCCAATCCCGGCAAGGGCTCGACCTTCACCCTCAGCCTGCCCCTGACCCTCGCCGTGCTGGACGGCATGGTGGTCAGCGCCGCCGACCAGACCCTGGTCGCGCCGCTGACGGCCATCGTCGAAAGCCTGACCCCGCGGGCGCAGGACATCCACCACGTGGGCGGGCACGACGCCGTGATCCGCTTCCGGGAAGAGTTCGTCCCGCTGATCGACGTGGCCATGGTGATGGGCTTCCGCGCCGAGCCGGCGGTCGCCGCCTCGGGCGTGGCCGTGGTCATCGAGACCGAGGCCGGCTTCCGCGCCGCCCTGCTGGTCGACGCCATCCAGGGTCAGCGCCAGGTCGTCATCAAGAGCCTCGAAACCAACTACCAGCAGGTCGAGGGCGTCGCCGCCGCCACCATTCTCGGTGACGGCCGGGTGGCCCTGATCCTCGACGTCGACGCCATCGTGGCCAACGCCCGCCGCCGCTCGGCGCGTCCTGAACTCAAACTCGCGAGCTGATCATGACCGACACCCTTTCCGCCGCCGCCGCCACCTCGCGCGAACTGATCGCCTTCCGCATCGGTGAGCAGGAGTTCTGCGTCGACATCATGTCGGTGCGCGAGATCCGCGGCTGGACCCCGGCGACCCCTCTGCCGCGCGCGCCCGGCTTCATGAAGGGGGTGATCAACCTGCGCGGCGCCGTGCTGCCGATCATCGACCTGGGCGTCCGCTTTGGCCTGCGCACCTCCGAGCCGACGGCCCGCCACGTCATCATGGTGGCGCGGATCGGCGATCGCACGGTCGGCCTGCTGGTCGACGCCGTGTCCGACATCATCCAGCTGACCGACGAACAGGTGCAGCCGACGCCAGACGTCGCCAGCGATCATGTGAAGACCTTCGTCAAGGGCATCTTCGCCCTCGACGGCCGCATGATCAGCCTGATCGAACTGGACCGGATCGTCCCCGAGACCGAAGCCGAGGCGGCATGAACACCGCCGCCGGCCGCTCATCCCTCGTCGAGGGCGAGTTCGTCTTCACCGCCGAAGACTTCCGCCACATCGCCGAAATTCTGCACAGCTATGCGGGCATCTCGCTGAACGAGGGCAAGGCCGCCCTGGTCTATTCGCGGCTGGCCAAGCGGCTGCGCGTGCTCGGCCTGCGCAGCTTCCGGGACTACTGCGCCCTCGTCCAGGGCGTCGACGGCGTCGACGAGCGGCAGGTCATGACCGCCGCCCTGACCACCAATGTGACCCGCTTCTATCGCGAGCCGCACCATTTCGATCACCTGCGCGACGAGGTCATGCCGGCCCTGATCGAGCGGGCCCGGGCCGGCGGGCGGGTGCGCCTTTGGTCGGCGGCCTGCTCGAACGGTCAGGAGCCCTATTCGATGGCCATGACGGTGCTGTCGGTCCTGCCCGAGGCGGCGGATCTGGACGTTCGCATCCTGGCCACCGACATCGATCCCAACATGGTCGCCCAGGGCATCGAGGGGGTCTATTCCGAGGAGGCGCTCGAGGCCGCGCCCGCCCTGTTGCGTCACCGCTTCTTCGAGAAAGCTCCGGCCCAGGGTCGCGACCAGCTCAGCGCCGGTCCGCTGCTGCGGCGGCTGGTGTCGTTCAAGGAGCTGAACCTGATCGGCGACTGGCCGATGCGCGGCAAGTTCGACGTCATCTTCTGCCGCAACGTCGTCATCTATTTCGACGACGCCACCCAGGAACGGGTGTGGAGCCGGTTCACGCCGCTGATGACGCCCGGCGCCACCCTCTACATCGGCCATTCCGAACGGGTCAGCGGCCCGGCCGTCAAACAGCTGCGGACCAGCGGCCTGACCGCCTACAGGCTGGCGCCATGACCGTCCGCGTTCTGGTCGTCGACGATTCTCCCACGATGCGCGGTCTGATCACCGCCGCCCTGCGCCGCGATCCGGAGATCGAGGTCATCGGCTCGGCCGCCGACCCGCTGGAGGCGCGCGAGGCGATCAAGCGGCTGAACCCCGACGTCATCACGCTCGACATCGAGATGCCCAACATGAACGGGCTGGAGTTCCTCGAGAAGATCATGCGCCTGCGGCCGATGCCGGTGGTGATGGTCTCGACCCTGACCCAGGCCGGGGCCGGAATCACGCTCGCCGCGCTGGAGCTCGGCGCCGTCGACGCCGTCGGCAAGCCTTCGGCCGGGGTGACCGCCATGGAGGCCTTCGCCGACCTCGCCGCCAAGGTGAAGGTCGCCGCCCGATCGCGCGTCCGCGCCGGCGGCGCCGCGCCCGTTGCAAAGCCCGACGCCGACTATCGCGCCAACAAGGACCTGGTGCTGGCCATCGGCGCCTCGACCGGCGGGGTCGAGGCCCTGCTGACCATCCTGTCGTCCTTCCCCGCCGACTGCCCGGCGACGGTCGTGACCCAGCACATGCCCGCCACCTTCACCAGCAGCTTCGCCGCGCGGCTGAACAAGTCCTCGGCGGCGACCGTGGAGGAGGCCTCGGACGGCGCGCCCCTGACGCCCGGCCGCATCTACATCGCCCCGGGCGGCGAGGCGCATCTGGAAGTCTCGGGGACCACGCCCCGGTGCCGGCTGGTGAAGTCCGACACGGTCAGCGGTCACCGGCCGTCGGTCGACGTCCTGTTCCGCTCGGTGGCGCGCCTGCGCCGGCCGGTGGCGGGCCTCATCCTCACCGGCATGGGGCGCGACGGCGCCCAGGGCCTGCTGGAAATCCGCCAGGCCGGCGGCCGCACCCTCGGCCAGGATGAGTCCAGCTGCGTCGTCTACGGCATGCCCAGGGCCGCTTTCGAGATCGGCGCCGTCGAGCGCCAGCTGCCCCTCAACCGCCTCTCCGCCGCCATTCTCGACGTCTGCGCCGATCACCCGCGCGACGCCGTCCCTGTCTCAGTCTGAGGAATACGCATGCCCGCCGCCGCCGCCATCCACACCCTCATCGTCGATGACCAGGCCTCCATGCGCTCGCTCGTTCGCACCAGCTTGCAACAGCTGGGTTTCCGCGAGTTCCGCGAGGCCGCCGACGGCGAGGCGGGCCTGCGCCAGCTGATCGCCGAGCCCGCCCATCTGATCATCTCGGACTTCAACATGCCGAACCTGGACGGTCTGGGCCTGCTGCGCGCCGTCCGGGCCCATCCGCCGATCGCCGGCGCCGCCTTCATCATGCTGACCGGCCGGGCCGACCGGGAGCTGGTCGCGCGCGCGGTCCAGTTCGGGGTCAACAACTATCTGGTCAAGCCGTTCACCGTCGCCCAGCTGAAGGAGAAGGTCGAGACGGTCTTCGGCGTCCTGACATGACGGCGGCGTTGCGGGAACCGCCCGTCACCCACCGCGTCCACGTGGGGCAGGGCGAACACTATGTGACCCGCGATCCGGGAATCATGCTGACCACCATTCTGGGCAGCTGCGTCGCCATGTGCCTGCGCGACCCGGTCGCCGGCGTCGGTGGCATGAATCACTTCCTGCTGCCCGAAGGCTCCGGGTCCGGTCCGGACGCCGGCCGTCGCTACGGCGCCTACGCCATGGAGGTGCTGATCAACGACTGCCTCAAACAGGGCGCGCGCCGCGACCGGATGGAGGCCAAGCTGTTCGGCGGCGGCCGCATGTTCGACTCCCTGCAGGACGTCGGTCTCGCCAACGCCGACTTCGCCGAACGCTTCCTGCGCGACGAGGGGATCACCCTCGTCGGAAGCAGCCTGCGCGGATCCGGCGGGCGCCGCGTGCAGTATTGGCCGGTCACCGGCCGGGCGCTGCAGCGTCCCGTCACCGACCACAGCCCGACGCCTCCGCCGGTCCGCCCGGCCATCGCGCCCGACGCCGGCGCCGTGGAGTTGTTCTGATGAGCCCCTCGCAAACCCGCGCCCTGTTCTCCGGCCTCTCGGCCGAACTGGCGGCCATGATGGAGACGGTGGACGGGCTGACCGCCCTCGTCACCGAACACGCCCGCCTGACGCCGCCCGACCGTCGCTCCGGCGTCCTCGTCAAGGCCCAGGCCATCGACGACCTGCACCAGACCCTGGACTCGCTGCGGGCCCTGTCCGCGGCCCTGTCCGGCGGGGCGGCGGTCGAGGACGCGCTGGCCGACCTCCCGCTCGCGGCCCTGGCCGGGCGGCTGCAGTCCGCCGTCGCGCCGACGACCGACCGCTACGCCCCGGCCGCGTCGTCCGGCGATTTCGTGATGTTCGAGTGAGCCGATGGCCCGCGCTTCCCGCCAGTCCGATCGGGTCAATCTGGAGCATGTCTCCGTCCTTCTGATCGACGACAACCCCCAGGCGCTCGATATCCTCAGCTCGGTCTGCCAGGGCTTCGGCGTGAAGGAGCAGATCCGGTGCAACTCGGCTCTCGACGCCACCGAGATCATCAAGCGGCGTCCGGTCGATTTGATCCTCGTCGACTGCGCCATGCCGGAAATGGACGGCTACGATTTCATTCACTGGCTGCGCCGCGAGTCGCCGCCGGCGACCCGGCGGATCCCCGTCGTCATGCTGACCAGCCATGCCGCGACCTCCCGGGTGAACAAGAGTCGCGACTGCGGCGCCAGTTTCGTCGTCACCAAGCCGCTCACCCCCACCGTCCTGCTGCAGCGCATAGTCTGGCTGTCGACCGACGAGCGCGAGTTCATCGAATCGGAGTCCTATGTCGGGCCGGACCGCCGGGTGCGGAACATGGGGCCGCCGCTCAACGTCCCCGGCCGTCGCAGCGGCGATCTCTCAACGCACGTCGGCGCCGCCGTGGAGGCCAATATGGATCAGTCCGATATCGACAGCATGTTCAAGCCGCGACGGGTGGCCCTGTGATCGAGGTGCGAAAAGTGGGCGCCCGCAGCACCCTGGCCAGCAAGATGGCGCGGTCGGGCGGACGCACCGTCGCCGAGGCGGTCAAGGCGGCCGAGGCCGGTCTGGACAGCCATCGCGAGGAAGGCATGCGATCCCTGGCGGCGATCCTCGACCAGCTGGACGCGGTCTGCGCGGCGCGTGAAGAGGGCGCCGAGGCGCGGGTGTATGAGCTCGGCTCGGCCTTCGCCGACATGGCCGGCTTCTTTGACACCGGCCCGCTTTACGCAGCCGCCTTCAGCCTGTGTGAAACCAGCGACCGGATGATCAACGGCGCCTGTTGGCGGTGGCCCGCGGTGGAGGTTCATGTTCACGCCCTGCGGCTGATCCTCGCCGCGGGCTGCCAGCCAACCGAAGAGTCGCGCCTCCTTCTGGGAGGGCTGGCCTCGGTCGTGGCCCGACTTCCGAAACAGCCCGGCTAGCGCCGCTCCGGACGGCGACCCTCCCCCGGGACAGGCCGGATGGGTGGATAGGCGCTCCGCCCCGACCTACGCCGCCGCCCGCCGACTCCGGGGCGAGATTTTCAGCACCAGGGTGCGGCCGCCGTCCACGATGCGGGCGCGCGCCTGCGAGCGCTCGCCGGGCCGGACGGCGGGCGGCAACCGTACGCCGCCTTCGTTGAGAGAATAGATCAGGCGGTATCGCCCGGCGTCTTCGGCCAGGCGCGCCGGACGGGCGGTCTTGTTGTCGAGGATCCAGGTGTCGCCCCCGGCGCGGACCAGCAGGACGGCGTGTTCCTCGAGATCGCGACGGTCCCAGACGACGGCGATCCGCATGGCGTCGTCGCGAATGCCCAGTTCACGCAGGGCGAAATATTTGGTCAGGGCGAAGCCTTCGCAGTCGCCACCCCGGGCGAACATTTCCTGCGGCGCTTCCCAATAGTCCGCGACCCCCCAGTTTTGATTGTCGGAGACATAGGGCAGGGCGTTCACCGCCCGGTCCACGGCGATCATCTGATCGGTGGTCGAGCCGGCTCGCGAGGCATCCACCATCTTTCGGAAATCACGGGCGTTGCAGGCCGCGCGCGCCTTGGCCGGCCGAAGATCCTTGCCGGCCTTGGGCGGCGGAGCATTCTTGCAGGCCTTCGACAGCTTGGCCGGACGGGCCGCGACGGCTTGCCGGGCGCGGACCTGGACGTCGGCCCAGCGTGGCGCCTGCTCCTCGGTCAAGGCCCCGGACGCCGTGTCCAGAAAGGCCCGATCCAGCTCCTGGCCGCGGGCGGTCCCGCTCAGTCCAATGGCCAATGTCGCGACCGCGATAGCCGTAAGACGGGTCCACATCTGTTGAGCCTCTCAAGCCGAATGCTTGAGAAGATCTACGCGCTCACCCCTGAAAACTCGGACAAAGACAGTGGTTAAAAATCGATCAAAGAAGTATAGTGTAGAACATACTGTGTAAACCTTAATAACCAGAAGTGGGTATTTTGGCCAATGCTTTCAGCATTGGTGCGTAGTCCTCAAGATACGCCATGACATGAGTGGTTTATGATACATTTATACGGGGAAAGTTGCTTTCGAGCGGGGTAACCGTCTAAATAAACGCTCGTTAACGACGTTCGACGATTCTCGTTTTCGGACTCGCGTTGTTTCGATTTAGCTGCTTATGGTGCTCCGAAATTTGGCGTTCCGCGGAATCGGGGACGTCTGCGTCGTTCGGGGGAATCGATGGGCATCTGGCGTAAACTCGGTTTGGCGGGCGTCGCCGCGGCGACAGCGACCGTCGCCACGGCGGCGCACGCACAGCAGACCCCGGTGGATCCCGGCCGCATCGATGAACGTCTGCGCCAGCGGCCCGAGGCGCCCAGCGTCCTTCCGGTGGAGGTGCCGAATCTTCCGCAACAGCAGCCCGCCCCGCAAACCGACCTGCGCGTAACCCTTGTCGATGTGGTGTTCGAGGGCGCGTCGGCCGTGCCGGCGTCCGATCTCGAAGCCATGGCCGCACCCTACATCGGCCGCGAGATGGCTCTGGCCGAGGTGTTCCGCCTCGCCGAGGAGGTGACCGCCGAATACCGGCGGCGGGGCTTCATCCTGTCCCGCGCCGTGGTCGGTCCGCAGCGCATCGAAACCGGCGTCGTCACCATCCAGATCCTGGAGGGTTACGTCGCCGCGGTGAACGTCGAGGGGGAGGCCGGCGGCTATCGGCCCTTCCTCGACAGCTATATGGCGCCGGTTCTGGCGGGCCGCCCCACATCCGGGGACGCCCTGTCCCGCGCCCTGTTGCTGGCCCGCGATCTGCGCGGCGTCGATGTGCGCGCCGTTGTCGCGCCGTCGCCGACCATGCCCGCCGCCGCCGACATCAGCCTCGTGGTCGAGCGCAATCCGGTCGAGGCCTTCCTCGCGCTGGACAATCGCGGTTCGCGCTGGCTCGGTCCCTGGCAGGCCTATGCCGGCTTTACGTTCAACGACGCCCTCGGGTGGGGCGAGCGGCTTTCGCTGACCGCGGTCGTCGCCCCTGAAGACGGCGAGCTGGGGTTCCTGTCGCTGAACTATGACCAGCCGGTCGGCGCGTCCGGCCTGCGCGTCAACGCCTTCGCCAGCCATGCGGTGACCCGGCCGGGCGATGAATTGGCGATCCTCGGCGTGGAGGGCGAAAGCACCACCCTCGGTCTCGGCCTGACCTATCCCCTCGTCCGCAGCCGGGCGACGAACCTGCTGGTCCGGACCAACTTCATCGCCCGGGACTCCGAGTCCCGAAACGACTTCATCGACCCACTCTTCGACGACAGCATTCGCAGCCTGTCCGCCGAGGTGTTCGGCAACCATGCCGACCGCTGGGGCGGGGTGACCACCTGGCAGGTCGGCGTGACCCAGGGACTCGACATTCTCGACGCAACCGGGGACGGCGACCCCGACAAGTCGCGCTTCACCGGCACGGCCAGGGCGAAGCGGCTCAACATCGAATTCAGCCGTCTCCAGCCGCTGGTTTCCGGCCTCTATCTTCAACTCGCCGCCGCCGCCCAGATCAGTTCGGACAGCCTACTCGCCTCCGAGGAATTCGGCCTCGGCGGCGCCGCCTACGCCCGCGCCTTCGACCCGTCCGAGGTCACCGGCGACGAGGGCGTCGCCGGCAAGGTCGAGCTGTTCTACACCCTGGCGCCGCAGTCCTTCGGCTCGCTTGAGCCCTACGCTTTCTACGAGGCGGGCGAGGTGCGCCAGAACGCGCCCCTGCCGGGCGAGGATGTGAGCGAGAGCCTCGAATCCGCCGGCTTCGGCGTCCGCGTCGGCTTCGGCGACCGTTATGCCGCCGCCCTCGAGTACGCCAAGCCGCTGAACCGTGACGTCGCCGCCGAGGGGGACCGCGAAGCGCGCGTCTTCTTCACCCTGAGCGCCGCCTTCTGAGATTGACCGAGACGCGCGCGGCCATGGCCGCGTCGCTGGAGATGAGTGATGACCAAGCGCAAACTTACCGCCGCCAAAGTCACCCGGGCCCGCGCGTCCGGGGTTCGAACCGCCCTGATGCTGTCCGCCGGAGCGCTCGCCCTGGTCGCGGCCGCGCCCGCGCTTGCGCAAGTGCCGGGTGTCGACGCCCTGCCGGGCGGCGGCCAGGTCGTCGGCGGCGCCGGGACCATCCACGATCCGACCGGCAGCCACCTCCAGATCGATCAGACCAGCGACCGTCTGCTGATCAATTGGGACAGCTTCGACATCGGCCAGGACGCCTCGGTCGACTTCTTCCAGCAAAACGGCCCGCAGTCGATCGCCGTCAACCGGGTGATCGGCTCGGGCGCGGCGCCCTCGCTGATCTTCGGCGAACTGAGCGCCGACGGCACGGTGGTGGTCATCAACGGCAATGGCGTCGTCTTCGGCGGCACGGCCAATGTCGACGTCGGCCGCCTGGTCGCCACCACCTCCGATGTGAACGGCCAGACCTTCATGGACAGCGGTTCGCTGCAGTTCTCCGGTCTGTCGTCAGACGCCGGAGCCATCTCCATCCTCTCGGGCGCGAACATCAGCGTGGCCGACGCCGGCCTCGCGGCCTTCGTGGCTCCGCGGGTGTCGAACGCGGGCGTCATCACCGCGCGGGGCGGTCGGGTCGTGCTCGCCAGCGGCGTCGATTACACCCTCGATCTGGCCGGCGACGGCCTGATCGAATTCTCGCTCGGCGCGGACTCGCCCCTGGTCACCCAGGCCGGCGAGATCCTCGCCCGCGGCGGCCTGGTCCAGATCTCCGCGGCCGCGGCGGCGGGCCTGGTCAGCGACGTGATCAACGTCTCGGGCGAGATCACGGTGACCTCCATCGACCTCGACCACGGCGTGATCGTCCTGTCGGCCGGCGAAGGCGACGGCGGCGGGATCAACGTCTCGTCGGAGCTGGCCATTTCCGGCGACATCGAGGTCGAGGGTCGCCGCATCCATGGCGCCGGCGACATCGAGGTGAACGACGGCCGGCTGGTGCTGAGCGTCAACGCCGGCGGCGCCGACACCACGGGCGAGACCCTGATCGCCGACGCGCTGGGCGTCGTCGGCGGCGTTCACGGCGGCACGACGCTGAACCTCGGCTCCGGATTCTATGCGGGTGGCGCGAACGTGACCGCCTCGAACGTCACGATTGATGGTGACGGGGTGGCGACCATCGTCGTCGACGGCACGCCGCTGGCGGGCCTGACCATCAGCGGCGACAGCGTGACGGTCCGGAACCTGTCTATCGACGGTCCGGTGCTGGGCGATCATCGCGAGATCAATTGGGCGGCCGAACCCAGCACCGTCGGCATCGTGGTCAACAATGGCGCTGAGAACGCCACGATCACGGGCAACGAAATCACCAGCATCCGCACCGGAATCCGGCTTCATGGCGGCGGAAACGCCGGGGCGGAAATCTCCGGCAACTTCATCGAGAACACCAAGGGCGCCATCCTTGTCCAGTACACCGACGGCGCCGGCATCGACATCTTCGGCAACAGCCAGGGCCCGCTGGGTAACGAATGGGGCGTGGTCCTCAACCTGAACACAGGCACGCCGCTCAACCAGCATGCCACGACCGGCGCCCAGGCCAACATCATGGCGTTGAGCGACGGCAACAATGGCATGACGGTGATGGATCGCGCCTATGCCTGGTCCAATCGGAGCCACGTCTTCGTCGACGACGACAGCACCGTCACGCCGGCCGACGATTTCGGTTACGGCAATGGCCTCGGCAACGAGCGCCAGGCCCTGCACACGGTGCAGGCCGGCGTCATCGCCGTGGCGGCGGGGGGCCATGTCAATATTCTTGCCGGCGACTACGCCGGTCTGGTCTCCATCGACAAGAGTGTCACGCTGGCCGGCGTCGGCGTCGAGGCGACCCGCCTGACCGGGGGGATCAGTCTCAGCAACACCGCCTTCTCGGACCTGACGCTGCGGGACTTCACCCTCAGCGGCGATGGCGGCGGCAATGCCCTCGTCCGCAACGGCCGGGTGACCAACCTCACGGTCGACGGCGTGCGTTTCGATGGCGAGGCCGTCGCCGGTCGGCACGGCTTCGCCGGCGGCCAGTTCGGCGGCGCCATCTCGATCACCAACTCCGAATTCCTCAACATCCGGGGCTGGTCGGCGTTCGACACCAGCACCGGCGGAACCGCCACCGCGATCACCAGCGCGGTCTTCTCCGGCAACGTGCTGGACGGCACGGTCGGCCACGTCGCCTTCCGCCAGGCGACGCCGACGGCCCATGTCCTGATCAGCGACAACACCGTCGGCAACGTCGGCGACACGACCGACCTGTCCAGCGGCATCTTCAAGGTGTTCGGCGCGGCGACGGTCGATTTCACCGGCAACAACATCACCGGCGTCGGCGCCAGCCCGACCAAATCCACCGCTGGCGTCAACGACGGCGCCGCCCTGCTGGTGCGTGGCGTCGGCACGCTGAACATCACCGACAATCGCTTCACCGACAACCAGCAGGCCTTCCTGGTTGGGGCGGGCAACGCCCTGCCGACCGTGACCAACATCACCGGCAATACCTTCACCAACAACGCCCGGGACATCTTCCTGCCGGCCAGCACCGGCGGCACGATCAATTTCGGCGCGGGCAATAATTTCGTCAGCGGCGCCGACACCGTGGCCCATCTGACCTGGGTCGGCGCGGCCGGGCTGGACATGACCGGGGTCATGTTTGACGGCGCGCTGGGTTCGGCCATGAGCGACGCCGCACTGTTCGCCCTCGAGGACCGCATTCACCACGGAACCGATCAGGCGGGCGCCGGACTCGTGCGCGTCCGTGAGGGCCAGCTCTATGTGACGCAGAGCTCCGGCTCGATCCAGCGGGGGGTGAACCTCGCCGCTGCCGGCGACACCGTCAACGTCGGCGCAGGCAGCTTCAGCGACCGCGCCATCATCCTGAACCGTTCGCTGACGCTGCGGGGCGCCCAGGCCGGGGCCGCGGCGGCGACGGGCGATGGCGCCGCCGGAACGGGCGACCGCGGCGGCGAGACCGTCCTGACGGGGGCGGGCTCCTCCGTCTTCCGCGTGACCGCCGGGGACGTGACCATCGACGGCTTCACCTTCACCGGTGGCGGCGGGCGCGTGATCGACACCTCGGTGACCGCCCACGGTCTCAGCATCGTCAACAACATCTTCGACACCGCCTCCGGCCACGCCAGCAACGGCGTTGTCTATCTCGTCGGTTCGGCCAACGACGCCCTGATCGCCAACAACCTGTTCACCGGGAACGGCGGCGCGGGATATCTGTGGCTCGGCGGCGCGGCGGGCGACGGGCTCAGCGGGCTGACGGTGCGCAACAACGACTTCTCGGGCGTCAGCGACCGGGGCATCTTCCAGGGCGGCCAGTCGTTCAGCGGCTTCGAGCTGTCGGGCAACTATTTCGGCTCCGGCCTCCTGACCGGCGTCAACATGGGCCACCTGATCAACCCGCTGATCCAGGGCAACCATTTCGACGGCGTCGGCTACGCCGCCATGCAGATCGGCGTCATCGGCGGCGGAACCATCCGCGACAACCTGGTCGATGGCGCGGGGGTCACGGGCTACGATTTCGGCGCCTACACCGCCGCCTACGGCATCCATATCTGGGGCGGCGCCTACGGCACGCCGACGTCCGAAGGCCTGGTGATCGAGGACAACACCGTTCTCAACTACGCCGGGGGCGGCGCCGATGACCGCTTCGTCGGCATCTACATCACCGCCGACGCCGGTCCTGACATCCAGATCCTTGGCAACACCCTGAGCGGCAACAGCATCGGCCTGTGGTCCGCCTCTGCCGCCCCGGGCCTGAACCTGTCGGAGAACATCTTCACGGTCGACGTCGGGGGGCGGGCGATCCGCAACAGCGGCTCGGCGACGATCGATCTGACGGGCGGCGCCAACCTGATCAACGGCGTCAACACCGATCAGGCCTCGCTGGCCCAGCAGTTCGGCATCGAGGACATGATCGACCACGGCGTCGACGCGGCAGGCTACGGCCTGGTCAGCGTGGCGGACGGCCAGTTGTTCGTCACCGAAGGCTCCGGCGTGGACGCGGCGCTTCGCGCCCTGGCCCTGGCGGACTCGGGCGACACGCTCAACCTGTCGGCCGGGACGCACACCCTGACCAACACCCTGTTCATCCAGGATGACGGCATCACCGTCGCGGGCCAGGGGCAGGGTCAGACGATCCTCGACGCCTCAGGCCACGGCGCCTACGGCATCCGGGTGCATGGCGACGACGTGGCCCTGAGCGGCTTCACCCTCAACGGCTCCGCCGCCGCGACCAACGCCAGCTACGGCGTCAAGGTCGAGGCCGCCTCCGGCTCCGGAGCGTCGGGCCGCAACACCGGCTTCAGCATCGCCGACGTGGCCATCAACGGTTCGCGCAAGACCGGCCTCGACCTGAACAGCGTGCGGAACGTGCTGATCGACGGCGTCACGGTCGGCGGCGTGATCGCCGGCAACGGCATCTCCATAACGGACAGCGCCGGCGTCGTGATCCGCAACACCACCACCTCGGGCAACGCCTGGGGCGGTCTGGCGCTCTATCAGCGCAACAATTTCAGCGACCAGCAGCTGACCGACATCACGGTCGAGGCCAGCAACAGCTTCGGCGAGACCAACGGCGTCTATCTGCAACAGTACGCCTCGGCGCTTCATCGGGCCGACGGCCTGATCATCGAAGGCTTCGATTTCGCCGTCCGCAACGACGCCCAGGACGGTGGCGCGACCTCCTACATGTGGTTCCAGCAGACGCAGCAGGGCGCCGTCGACTTCGCCGTCAATGTGGCCAACACCAACGCCAGCGTGATCAACGGCTGGACCGGCAGCGATGTCGACGGAACCTTCACCGTCGGCGTCGGCGCCCTGAACGGCGGCGGCACGCGCGCCATGTCCGTCGCCGCGGCGGTGAACGCGGCGGTCAACGGCGACACCGTCCGGTTGCTCGGCGGGACCTATGTCCTTGGCTCGACCCTGACCATCGACCAGTCGCTGACCCTGATCGGCGCCGGCGAGGACCAGACCCTGATCGACGGCTCGGCCGTCAACAGCTACGGCATGCTGGTCAATGCCGACGATGTGTCGTTGTCCGGCTTCACCTTCCAGGGCAACAACTCCAACAGCAGCGGCCACTACGGCATCAAGGTCCAGCCCGACACCGGCGCGGCCGGCGACCGGGTCCATGACTTCGCCCTTTCGGATGTGACCATCCAGGGCTGGGGCGGCAGCGAACTGGATCTGAACGGCGTCATCGGCGCGACCATCACCAATGTGACGGTCGACGGCCAGGGCACCAAGGGGGTCGGCGTCGGCATCACCGACAGCGCCGACGTGACGCTCAGCGGCGTGACGACCCTGAACAACCTGTGGGGCTCGGTGGCCCTGTACCAGACCAACCGCTTCTACGATCAGCAGCTGACCGACATTCATATCGACGCCGGGGACAACAGCTTCGGCGAGATGCTGGGCGTCTTCGCCCAGAGCTATTCGGACATCGGCCTCGAGATCGGCGACCTCTATCTGACCGGCTTCGACTTCACCGTCGTCAACCCCGATCACCGTACCGACGGGGACGACTTCACCTTCTTCCGCACCAGTCTCGACGACGCGATCGACTTCGCCGTAAACCTCAATCCGACCGAGTCGGACGCCAGCCTTGTCCAGGGCTTTGATGGCTCGGACGATACCGGCCACTACTATGTGGGCGTGGGCGACCTGATCGGCGGCGGCGTCCAGGCCCTGTCGATCCAGACCGCCTTCGACGGCTCGGCCACCGATGGGACGGTTCACATCGCCGCCGGCGACTATGCCGAAACCCTCACCCTGAACGGCCGCCGCGCGGTCGAATTCGAAGCGGTCGGCGTCGCCGGCCTGACGATCGCGGCCGGCGCCGAGGGCTCCTCGCTGGCCGGCGACCTGACGGCGGGCGCGGGCGGACTGACCTTCGCCGCCGCCGTTGTCCTCGCCGACGACCTGGCCCTGGCCGCCACGGACGGCGGGGCCATCGATCTGGCGCGCGTCGACGGCGCGAGCGCGGGCGGCCAGTCGCTGACCGTCGTCGGCTCGGGCGACGTCACCCTGCAGGCGGTCGGATCCGTCACCGGTCTCGCCGCCCTCGACGTGACCGGAGCCTCGATCACCTCGGCCGCCGCCCTCACCACCGGCGCCCAGCGGTTCGTCGCGGACGACATCCGTCTGGCCGGCGACTACCAGGCCGGCGGCGCCTTCACGGCCAGTGGCGCCGTCGAACTGATGGGGGACGTCTCGATCTCCGGCTCCGCCCTCGATGTAGCCCTCGGAACCGTCGACGGGGCTCACGACCTGTCGATCGACGCCGCCAGCGTCAGCCTGGCGCAGGTCGGCGGGACCACGGCGCTGGGCGACCTCGACGTCGTCTCCGCCGCCATCGTGACGGCCGGGGCGATCACCACCGGCGACCAGACCTACAGCGGCCCTGTCCTCCTGAACGGCGGCTATCAGGCTGCCGGCTTCTCGGCCGACGCGGCGCGTCTCGGCGGCGACGTCGCCATCGACGCCGCTGCTGCGAACCTCGCCAGCATCGACGGCGCCCACGCCCTCGACATCGACGCCGACACCGTGAGCCTGGGCGCCGCCGGCGCCACGACCGCCCTGACGTCTCTGACGGTCGCGGCGTCCTCCATCGACATGGTCGACGGCGCCTTCGTCTTCGGCGCCACGGCCCTGACCGGCGGGGCCAACCTGGCCGGCGCGTTCGAGGTCGGCTCGCTGACCGCCGGCGCGGTCCGCCTGACGGGCGATCTGTCCATCGACGCCGGCGGCGCGGTGAACCTCGGGGCGGTCGATGGCGGGTACGACCTGCTCATCGACGGCGGCGCGGTGACGCTCGGCGCGGTCGGATCGACCGACGCCCTCGCCAGCCTCGACGTGACGGGGACGACGATCGTCACCGCCGGGGCGGCGACCACCGGGGTTCAGACCTGGCTGGGCGCCCTGACGCTGGCCGGGGCCTACGCCGCCTCCGACTTCTCGTCGGGCGGCGCCGCGACCCTGGCCGCCGGGACCTCGATCGACGCGAGCGGCGACACGACCCTCGCTTCGGTCAATGGAGCCCATGGCCTGTCGATCGAGGCGGGGGGCGTCGCCACGCTCGGCGCTGTCGGCGGCGCGACCGCGCTCGACAACCTGAACGTCACCGGGGCCAGCATCCGCACCATTGGAGCGGTCACGACCGGCGGCCAGACCTACAGCGGCGCGGTCAGCCTCGCCGGCGACTACCGTCTCCTCGGCGCCGGGGATTTCACAGCCTCGGGCGCGACGAGCCTGGGCGGCGGCGCCCTGATCCGGACGGCGGACGGCGCCATCCTGCTGGGCTCGGTCAACGGAGCCTCGGCCGGCGGTCAGGGACTGACCCTCGACGCCGGAGACGACAGCGTGACCGTGGGCGACTTCGGCGCCCAGGTGCGCCTGGGCGCGGTCTCGGTTCACGCGGCCACGGCCGTGCTGCAAGGCCAGGTTTACGCCGGCGACAGCCTGCGCTTCACCGGGGGCGACGGCGCCACCGTGCGGCTCACCCGCGCCTCCACCACCTTCAACACCACGCAGTCGCCCGGCGCGGCCGGCGACATCGCCATCCAGCCCCACCTGATCGGCACGACCTCGGGCGGGCAGGGCGTCTTCTTCATCGCCGGAGACGGGCTGTCGTCGGGCTCCAGCGGCGATATCACGCTCGGCGACGTCGGAACGGACGCCGTTCGTCTGGGCCTGATGACGGCCACCGGCGACAACTTCTCGGCCGCCACCGTCAAACTGACCGACGACTACACCGCGAACCTCGCCGGAGACCAGGTCTTCACCGCCGAGACGCTCGACACCCTCGGCGACGTCGTGATGACGATCGGCGGCGATGAGTCCGGATCGATCGTGGCCCTGGGGTCGGTGTTCATCGACGCGGGCGGATCGACCGCCGGCAATCTGACGGCCGGCGGCCCCGTCAACGCCAGCTATGGCGGGGGTGCGGCTCGCGCGATCACCAGCGGCGGCAATGTGAGTCTTTCGTCCGCCAGCGGCGCGGTCGGCGGCTCCATCACGAGCGGCGGTGCGGTCAGCGTCAGCGGCGGCGGTAGCGTCTCGACCACCATCGCCGCCCAGGGGAATGTCGGCGTCACGACCGGCGGTTCGATCACCTCGACCATCACCACGCCGACCCAGGTCAGCCTGACCGCGGGACAACAGGTCGCGGTCACGGTCAATGCCGGCGCCGTGGTGGTCAATGCGCCCGGCGGAACGGTCCAGGGCGACTTCACCGAAATCACCACGCCTGGCGGCGCCACGATCGTCGTCAACGGCGAGGCGATCGTCGGCGAAGGGTCGGCCACGGCGCGCCAGATTCTGGTGGACAGCTTCCTCGCCCCCGTCGGCGGTCTCGTTGGCCCGACCGGCCTGATCCAGCTGCCGGTGGGTCTGGCGATCGCCCTGATCGCCCCGGCGGGCGAGGGTGAGGGGCAACGTCGCCCGATCATCGTCAATGACATCGAGCGTCTCGGCGAGCTGCTGCGGCTCGGGTACACGGCGATCGTGGTGCAGATGGACGAAGGCGACCAGCCTGCCTTTGAACAGGAACTGGACCTCGCCCAGGGCGACGACACGACGCCCGCGGGCTGATCAACACGGGCCGGTCGGCGAGGGATCGACGACCGGCTTTCGTGCGCCCTTCCTCGCGCTGATTTTTCGCAGCGCCAGCCAGCCGGCGCTGCGTGGCCCTGGTTGCATTCAGCCCTTGTCGGATGGCCCAGTCAGCGTCTCACACACGAAGTCGTGGTGCGCGGGAAGGCCCCCCGGCCCGGAAGAAGAACGTCGCCAGCAAGCCGTGCAGCGTCGTCAGGACCGGCCCGCTGTGTCGCCCGAACCGGCGGGCCGCGACGGCGCCCGCCGATGGCGTCGCTGTGCATCCGTCCGGGTCACGACGCCGCCTCCACCGGCTTCGGCGGCATGTCGCGTCCTCGCCAGCAGCCGCCCGACACGATCCGGATCGGCCGGCTTACCCGGAAGGCGGCGTAGGCGACGTCGGCCCCCGCCGTTCCGGGCCGCGCGTCTCGCCGGATCGGCTCCAGAGCCTCGACTGCGTGGAAGCAGGTCCGCAACGCCTCCGCCGTGACGCGTCGAGGCAGGTCGATCACCAGCCCGGGCCGGTCGAAATCTGGACCGGCCACCGGCGGAAGCGGGTCGTAGCGGGCCCGGTCGTTGAGCTGGACGATCGGCAGGGTCAGCCCCGGTTCGGCGGTCAGCTGCGCCGCCAGCCCGTAGCTCATCGTGCCGACCCAGGCCGCCGGGCCCTGATCGGCCGTCGCGGCCCGAGCCTGAACGGTCGCGCCGAACTGCGGCCAGCCGCGAAGCGGGCGTGTCGCGGGGCCTGCGAGGGCGTCGAGCGCGGGAACGGCGGCGAAGGTCAGAATGACGAAGACCAGTCCCATCCCGAGGAAGGGCGTCGCCCGCCGCCAGAAAAGGCTGGCGGGTCGGTTCTGGCCCACGCGTTCGGCGCCGATCGCCGCAAGCCCGACCAGGGCCGGATAGACCGGCGCGGGCCAGTGCGCCTGCACCGGATCGTGCAGACTGTGGGCCGTCAGATAGAGGACGAACGGCATGGAGCTCAGCCACAGCAAGGCCTCCGGCGACTTCAAAGCCCCGACCCGGACGACGGCGCGCACCGCGAACACCGCGATGATCGGGTTCAACAGCAGGAACTGTCCGCCGATCAGCTCGGCGAGGTGGGCCGGTTCGAACGATTTTGCGCCGACGCGCCCGAACTGCTTGATGACGGACACCCAGCCGTTGGCGGCGTTCCAGGCGATGTGCGGCGCGACGACGGCCAGGGCCGCGACGGCCGCCAGCCACGGCCCCGGCGTCGACAGACGGCGGCGGTTGTCCGCCGTGAGGCACAACCACAGGAGAATGCCGGGGGCGAGGAACAGCGCGGAGTATTTCGACAGCACCGCGAGGCCCGCGGCGACGCCGGCGAGCGCCCACCATCCGGCAATTTCCGAAGGACCCGCCCCGGCGCCTGTCGCCCGCGCCAGAGCCCAGATCGTCGCCGTCCAGAACAACAGGGTGGGCGCATCCGGGATCGCCAGCAGCCCCCCGGCGCCGATCAGCAGCGTCGCGTTCAGCCACAGGCCCGCCCGGAGCGCCGGCCGCTCTCCCACGCCGAGCGTCCGCAAGGCGTCGATCAGCAGGAAGGCGGCGACGGCGTTGGCCAGCACCGGCAAGAGTCTCGCGCCCAGCGCCGTGTCGCCGACCAGGCCCCGCCCCGCGGCGATCCACCACGCGATCATCGGCGGGTGATCGAAGTAGCCGGTTTGAAGCCGCATGGACCAGAGCCGGTAATAGGCCTCGTCCTCCGTCAGCGGGATCAGGCCGGCGAACACCAGCCGGACCGCCGCCATCGCCACGATGACGCCCGCGACGGTCGGCAGGGTGAGGCCCGGTCTGAAGCGTCCGGACGCCATGGCCGTCAGCGCCAGACGATCAGCGAGGAGGCGACATAGTTCCACAGCGCGCCCACGGCCGCCCCGGCGAGCCCCGCCAGCCACCAGACCTCGCCGTGTTCGCGAACCAGGCTCGCCACCACCACATTGGCCGCCAGTCCCAGGCTGCACACCAGGCAGAACTGCAGATAGCCGGTCAGCAGGGCCGCGCCCCGCTTGCGGCGGTCGCGATAGGTCAGGCTGTTGTTCAAGGCGTAGTTGGTGGTCATCGCCGTCGCGGCGGCGATGAACTGGGCCCCGGTGAATCCGACGAACAGCAGGCCGCGCAGCACAGCCAGATGCACCAGCACCCCGCTGGCCCCGACCATCAGGAAGCCCACCATCCGCGGCGAGATCAGGCCGTGGCTGAGCTTGGCCGCGACCAGGCCGAGATAGTCGAGGACGGCGCGACTATCCATCTTGCTCCGGCCCTGCGCCCGATCGCCGAACCTGTAGGGCATTTCGAGAATCCTGAGCGGGCGGGCCGACGAGGCGATGATGTCGAACAGGACCTTGAAGCCATCCGTCGACAGGCGCGGCGCGGCGGCCTCGACGACGTCGCGGCGGATCACGAAGAAGCCGCTCAGCGGATCGGTGACCCGGGCCTTGAGCACCCGACGCCCCAGGGCGGTGGCGATCCGGCTGCCCGCCAGGCGGATCGCGCTGAGGCCCTCGACCGGCCGGTCGGCTTCCAGGAAGCGGCTGGCGATGACCACGTCGGCGTCCCCGGCCTGAAGGCGGGCCAGCATGGCGGGGATCAACCGCTCGTCGTGCTGCAGGTCGCCGTCGATCACGGCGACGTAGGGATCCGGGCTGGCCATCACGCCTTCGATCACGGCGCCGGCGAGGCCGCGCCGCCCGATCCGTTGCAGACACTGGACGTTCGGGTCGCGCGCGGCGTGTTTGCGCACCAGCCGCGCCGTGCCGTCCTGCGAATCGTCGTCGACGAAGATGACCCGCCACGACAGGCCCTCCAGCGCCACGCGCAGCTTCCTGAGCAGGGACGTGACGTTGCGGCGCTCGTTGAAGGTGGGCACGACGACGGTGAGACGGGGCGAAGGAACCGCGGCGCCGGACCCGCGGGGGTGGACCAGGCCGGGGCCGCGAAGGTCCCCGCGCCGCTCGCGCGCCGGAAGGATCGAGGGGGCCGGGACGACGTCGCTGTCGCCGCTCAAAACCGGAGCCCCCCGGTCGGCCGGAAGGACAAAGGTCGCCACGCCTGTCCCTCTCCCGGGGGGAGGATGAGACGGGCCAGGGCCACGAAGACGAGCGCGCAAAGCAGCCAGGCCAGCAGCACATCGGAGAGATAGTGGCCCCCGAAGGCGATGCGGTTGATCGAGAGCGCGAAGGCGTAGACCGCCGCCAGCGTCGTGGCGGCCGTCCGGATCTTCCGGGGCGCGATCAGGGCCGCCGCCACCAGCCAGGCGGCGGAAGAGGCCTCGCCGCTGACGAAGGAGCAGTTGCCGTCGCACCAGTCGCTGATGACCCAGACCTTCTGGAACGGGGCCTCGCCGCCGAACAGGTCCGTCCCGACCGGTCGCGGCCGGCCCCAGTGGTCCTTGAGAAGGCCGTTCACCAGAAGGCCCGGCCCGATCACCAGACAGGACAACAGCCAGAGCGGCCGACGGGCCTCCTGTCCGGCCGGGCGTCCCGCCACGGCGTGACGCGCGATCTGGAAGAGCGCCAGAACCAGCACGCCGGCCAGAATCCAGGTCGAGCTGGACCTCAGCGCGCGCAGCGGCGGACTGTCCGCCAGCACGAACCCGTCGGCGGCGTCGTAGAACCACCCGCTGACCGACAGGTCGACCCCGGGGAAGAGGTAGAACACCAGGCTGGTCGCCACCACGGCTACGGCCAGAAGGACGAGCGAGACATCGGGGGAGGCGGTCGCGGACCGGGATCGCGCGGGAAAAACCGACAGGACGGGAACGGGGGTCATCGCCCCGGCTGCTAGTCCTCGTGGCTTGCACCACGCTTGCAGCCGCGATGGACCGGCTGCGGGGGCCGGCGACGCCCGGCCAGGCGCGTGGAATTCGCATTGACCGATGCCGGCGGGCGCGTGGAGAAAGCGGGATGCGCATTCTTCTGGCAGAGGACGATCGCCCGCTCGCCGACGCCCTCGCGCGCCGGCTCGCGGAGGCGGGGCATGCCGTTGACGTCTTCCCCTCGGTCGCCGACGCCGGGGCGGCCTGGGCCCTGGCCGTCCATGACCTGGCCATCATCGACGTGATGCTGGAGGACGGCGACGGGCGCGCCCTGGTCAAGGCGATGCGGGCCGCGGGGCTGACGACGCCGACGATCATGTTGACCGCGCGCGACGAGATCGGAGATCGCGTGGCCGGCCTCGACGCGGGGGCCGACGACTACCTGGTCAAGCCCTTCGCGACCGATGAACTGCTGGCGCGGTTGCGCGCCCTGGGCCGGCGCACCGGCGACCCGGCCGCGCCCGAATTCCGCATCGGCAACCTGACCTACACGCCCCGGACCACGACCCTCGTCGTGGCGGATCGGCCGGTGCGGCTGACGGCCCAGGAGCACGCCGCCCTGGACCGGCTGCTGCGCGCCGGGGACCGGATCACGCCGAAGCGCCGCATGGGCGAGCACCTCTACGCCTTCCACCACGACTGGTCGGACAACGCGGTCGAGACCTTGATCCATCGACTGCGCAAGAAGCTCTCCGGCGCGGGCGCGACCGTCGAACTCAAGGCGCTGCGCGGTCTCGGCTACCTGCTGGTCGAGGTCCCGCAATGAGCCGGCCGTACCGCCTCGACGTCAGGCTCGCCATCATCGTCACCGCGATGTCCGCCGTGACCCTGTTCGCGGCGGGGATGGTCCTGAAGATGGAGTTCACCGGCGGACAGTTCGCGATCGAGGAGCGCGGCCTGTCCTCGCAGGTCGAGGACTGGGCCGCCCTGGTCCGACGCGAGGCCGACGGCTCCGTCGTTTTCGAACGCCCTGCGGAGACCACGGACGATCTGGATCCGCCCTACACCGGTCTCCTGACGGGCGCGCGACCCGTCTATGGATATGCGGTCGTCGATGCGGACGGGCGCGTTCTGGATCGCTCGCTGGCCAAGGCCCCCGCCGGTCGGCCCGGCCCCAGGACCACGAGGCCCGTATTGTCCAGCGGTCCGGCGCTGGACGGTTCCGGCCACCTGCTCATCGGCGAGGTCTTTGTGCCCGAAGCCGGCGTCTGGCTACGGGTGGCCCGTGCGCGGTCGGACGTGGAGGCCCTGGCCAACACCTTCTTCGCCCAGCTGCTGGAGGAGATGGGCTGGGTCGCCCTGATCCTGCTTCTGGCGATCGTGGTGACGGGGGTGGCGGTCGTTCGGGCCAGCCTTATCGGCCTGCGACGGGTGGCTGTCCAGGCCGGGCGGATCACTTTCGAGAATTTGGGACGGGAGCGACTCGACGGCGCGAATGCGCCGGCGGAGGTCCAGCCGCTCATCGCCGCCGTCAACACCGCCCTGGACGGCATCCAGGCGGGGGCCAGCGCCCAGCGCGACTTCTCCATCCATGCCGCCCACGAATTGCGGACGCCGCTGGCCGATCTTCGGCTCAGGCTCGAGGGCCTGCCTGCGGGGGCGGACCGGACCGCGGCCATGCGCGATGTCGATGCGATGGCGCGCCTGTTCGAACAACTGCTGCATATCGCCCGCCTCGACGGCGGCGCGGCGTTCGACCTTCAGCCGCTCGATCTGGCGGAGACGGTCGCGGAGGTGCTGCGCGAAGCCGCCCCGCGCCTGATGGCGGAAGGGCGGCCGCTCGAGGCGGAAGGTCTCGACAGTTCGGTCCCGGTCCTGGGGGATCCGACCCTGATCGCGCTGGTGCTTCGCAACCTGCTCGACAACGTCCGCAAGCATTCCCCGGTCGGGACGCAGGTGACGGTCCGTGTCGCCGGAGACGGGACGGTGTTCTTCCACGACACCGGGCCCGGGCCTCCGCCCCGGATCCAACGCGCGGGTTTCGCCCGCTTCGCCCGCGGCGGCGAGGATGTCCGGTCCGGCAGCGGTCTCGGCCTCTCGATCTGCGAGACCGCCATGCGCCGCATGGGGGGAACATTCCACCTGGAGCCGTCAGCAGCCGACTGTCTGTTCGTGATGACCTTCCAGACCGTCCCTCGTCCGCACGCCGTGCCCGAACGTCTGGAAAGTGGATCGTCAAGCTGAGGGAAGGAGTCCGCGGCCGTCACGGTCGCCGGTGGCCGGAAGCGGATTCTGGCCCCTCCGCGAAATCACGGTATCCGGAGGCGAGGGCATGCTGCTTTGCCGTCACCCGGCAGGTCCGGGAATGGCGCTGCGCGATCGGCTACGACCGCTGCGGTCCTAGGGCTTGATTCACACTCTCCAGCGCATAATGCCCGGGAGGGGCGCGCCGAATTGTGGAGTGAGAAATGGCACGCATCCTGATTGCCGACGACGACCCTCTGTTGCGGACGCTGCTGCAGCACAAGCTGGCGGCGGCGAATCATCAGGTGGTCGCGGCCGAGCACGGCGGCGAGGTCCTGGACCTCGTGCGCGACCATGCGCCGGACCTGATTGTTCTGGACGCCATGATGCCGGTCATGGACGGTTTCGAAGTGCTTCGCCGGCTGAAAGGCGAGCGGAACACACAAGACATTCCTGTCATCATGCTGACAGCGCTCAAGCGGGAACAGGACGTGGTCGGCGCTCTTCAGCTGGGCGCCGCCGACTATCTGGCGAAACCGTTCATCCCGGACGAACTGGTGCAGCGCATCCGACGGGTTCTGAGCCCGAGCATGGAGCAGCGAGATGATCGTTCAAGACGTCCCGGCTGAAGCCCGTATCGACCCGACCGCCTTCTACGAGGCGGCCGTGGCCGACCGACGCGCGGGTCGCCCGCACGACGCCCTGGTCAAGCTGGACGTGGTGCTTCGGATTCGCCCGGGCGATGTGGATGCTCGTTTGAACCGGGGTCTTTCTCTCCTGGCGCTCGACCGGCTGGATGAGGCCGAGGCGGATTTCGAGGCCGTGCTGGCCGTTGCGCCGGACTATGTCGACGCTCGTTTGGGCCTCGCGGGCGTCGCCCGGGCGCGGGGCGACCTGGCCCGGGCCAGGATGGAAACCGGAAGAGCCGCCCTGGCGGCGCCAGAGCGCGCCGATGTCGCGGCGCTGGCGCGCGCCCTGCGTCCGCAGCCCGGCTGGCGGGCCGATCTGGATGTTTCGGAGAGCCGCCTCGGGGCTGGACTGCCCGGCTGGACGGAAGCCAGACTCGCGGTTGCCCGGACGTGGAACGAGCGCTGGACGATCGGAGCCGCCGGCGAGTGGACCGAACGGTTCGGCGAGGAAGACCTCTTCGTGGAGGCGCGGCTGGATCGTCGCCTCGGCTGGGGCGGGGCCTACGCCGCGCTCGGCGGGGCGCTTGAGGCGGAATATCGCCCGGAAGTCTCCCTCCGCGCAGGGACCGACGTCCGTCTTTCGCCGGTGATCGGCGGGACGCTCGACGCCTCCGCCGCCCGCTTCCCGAGCGGCGATGTGACCAGTCTGCAGCCGGGCCTGGCCGCCGATCTGGCGCAGGGACGCGTGCGACTGTCGGCGCGCTGGATCAACGTATGGGATGAAGCGGATCGGCGCCGGACCGGCTACGCCGTCGGCGCCCTGTGGACGGGGTCGGATCGCCTGCGCCTCCGGCTGGACTACGCCGATGCGCCGGAAACCAGCGAAGGGGTCACGGTCGACGTGCGCGCTGTCGGCGCAGGCGCGGAGATCGGCCTGACCGATCGGGTCAGCCTCCGGCTGGGCGCCCTGCACGAAGACCGCGGAGCTTATGACCGCGAGGCGATCACGCTCGGCCTCGGCTGGCGGTTCTGGTGAGTTTTCTGGCCTTCCTGTGGTGGGTCTCGCTCGTTCTCGGAGCGGCGGCGCTGACGTGGATGGGCGGACTGATCCTCGCGCGCCTCGTGCGGGCGCGTTTCGACACGAGACGCGCGGCGGATCAGAAGCACGTCCGCGGACTGTTTCTGGAGATCATGGGCGGCGACGCCGGGGCGGAGCTGCGCCTGATCCCCTACCAGACGCGCGCGCGCCTGATGGCGGAGGCGCTGATGGAGGTGCTGGGCCTGGTCCGGGGCGCCGAGCGCGAACGGCTGATCGAGTCTCTCGCGCGTCTAGGCGTGGCCGATCGGCTGCGTCTGAGGCTCGGCCGGGGGAGCAAGGCGGGCCGGATCGCCTCGGCCGAGGCGCTCGCCGCCTTTCCCGACGTCGCGACCGTGAGCGCCCTTCGATCGATGCTGGGCCGCGCACGCGACGGCGACTTCCGCGTCGCGGTCCTCACCGCCCTTCTGGACATGGAGGCCGCGCCGCCGCTGAAGGACATGCTGGCGGACATGGCTCACCGGGGACTGCAGGATTCGCTTCTCTATGAGCCGGCTATCCGCCGGGCCGCCGCCGCCGCGCCGCTGGAGGCGCTGGATCTCTTCATCCTCGCGGCGTCCCCTTCCGTCACCCGCGCGGTGTTGGCCGACGCCCTGGGCGCGTCCGGCGACTACCGCGCCGTCGACCCGCTGGCCCGAACCGCGGCTGCGCCGGAACTGGAACTGCGGATCGCGTCAGTGCGGGCTCTCGGGCTTCTGGGACATCCAGCCGGCGAGGCAGCCGTCACGAACGCGTTTTCCGACACGGCGTGGCAGGTTCGCTCCGCGGCCTGCGAAGCGGCTGGCCGGATCGGGCTGATCCGGGCCGCGCCCCTCCTGCTCGAGGCGCTCGGAGATCCCGCCTGGTGGGTCCGGTTCAGAGCCGGGGAGGCCCTCGCCATGCTCGGCGACAAGGGGATCGCCGGCCTGCGCATGGCGGCGGGCGTCGATCAGGATGTGATCCGCCGCGCCGCGTCTCTCGCCCTGGCGGAGCGGCGCCTGACCGAGGCGACGCCGTGACCGACATGGCCGTCATCATGGTGGGGTTCGCCCGGTCCATCGCCGTCTTCGTCATCGGCATGGGTCTGGCCCAGAACCTTGTCTATCTGATCCAGTTGCTGCTGGCGGCCGGCGCCCTGGCCGCGCGTCCGGCGATTCCGCAGTCCGGCGTGCTGTGGCGCCGCTACGCCGAGGCCTCGCCGCCCATCGCCCTGCTGGCGCCCGCCTACAACGAGGCCCTCACCATCGTTCAGAGCGTCCGGTCGCTGCTGTCGTTGCGCTATCCGGGTTTCGAGGTGATCGTCATCAACGACGGTTCGCAAGACCGCACCCTGGAGGTGCTGATCGACGCCTATGAGTTGAAGCCTGCGCAGCGTCATTATGATGAGGCCCTCGATCATCAGCCTATCCGGGGCGTCTACGCCGCCGCTCACCAACCCCGTTTGATCGTGATAGACAAGGAAAACGGCGGCAAGGCGGACGCCCTCAACGCCGGGATCAACGTGTCCCGGGCGCCGATCTTCTGTTCCATGGACGCCGATTCCCTGCTGGAGCCCGACGCCCTGCTGCGCGCCGTCAGACCCTTTGTGGAAGATCCTGAACGGACCGTGGCGGTCGGGGGCACCGTGCGCATCGCCAATGGCTGCCTGATCCGCGACGGCCAGGTGCTTGAGGTCCGCCCGCCCCGCAACCTTCTGGCCCTGCTGCAGACGGTCGAATATTTGCGCGCCTTTCTCATGGCCCGCCTGGCCTGGAGCCGGATCAACACCCTGACGATCATTTCTGGCGCCTTCGGCCTGTTCCGACGGGCGCGGGTGATCGAGGCCGGCGGCTATACGCGCGGCACGGTCGGCGAGGACATGGAGCTGGTCGTCAAGCTGCACCGCCTGATGCGCGATCAGGGCCTCCCGTATCGCATCGGCTTCGTTCCCGAACCGGTGTGCTGGACCGAAGGCCCCGAGGATCTGCGCGTCCTCGGCCGCCAGAGGGCGCGCTGGCACCGCGGCGCCCTCGAGACCTTCGAGCGACACTGGGACGTGATGTTCCGTCCCCGCTACGGGCGGCTTGGCCCGGTCGGCTTCGGCTATATCTTCCTCGTGGATGTTCTGGGACCGGTCGTGGAGCTGCTCGGCTATCTCCTGATCCCGGCCTTCTGGGCCCTGGGGCTGCTGTCGCTGGATTATCTCCTGGCCTTCCTGGCGGTCACCTTCACCTTCGGCGTGGTGATTTCCGTCGGGGCCCTTGCGCTGGAAGAGTCGGAGCTCAGGCGCTTTCCCCGGGCGCGGCATCTGCTGTTGTTGACCGGCGTCGCGGTGCTGGAGAATTTCGGCTATCGACAGCTCAACAACGTCTGGCGGCTGCGCGGTCTGTGGCAGTATCTGCGCCGGAGTCAGTCCTGGGGGACCATGACGCGCAAGGGCTTCAGCCCGTCCGCGTAGCGAGCGTCTTCCGGATCTCGGCCGCCACCCGTTCGACCGTCGCCCGATCGGGGGCGCGGCCACGCGCGAAGGCGTCGTCGCAGTCTCCCGCCGCCGCGCCGATGTCCGGGAAGCCGAAGGTTCCCGCGGCGCCCGCGAGGCTGTGCGCCAACGCCTGCATCTCTTCGCTGTCCAGGGCGCCGCGCTGAATCAGACCTTCCATCCGCTCGAGGTCGCCGACGCAGCGGTCCAGAAACCGGGCCCTCAGAACGGCCATCACGTCATCCGTCATGGCCGCGCCGCCAGGATGGCCCGCACCTCTTCGGCGAGCGTCATGGGGTCAAACGGCTTGATGATCACGTCGAGCGCGCCTAGGGCTCGATAGTGGTCGACTTCGCCCGACTGCGCCCGCGCCGTCATGAAGATCACCGGCGTCGCCTGGTGCGCCCGCCGTTCCCGGATCCGGGCCAGGGTCCCGGGCCCGTCCAGGTGCGGCATCATCACGTCCAGCAGCACAATATCCGGACAAAGCCCGCCATCCAGCGCCGCCAGGGCCGCCTCGCCCGAGGAGGCCGAGGTCAGGGTGATGCCGGGGTCGAGTTCGAGCGCGAACGCCGCCACCTCGCGAATGTCGTCCTCATCGTCCACGTGAAGGATCTTCAGGTCGCTCATCATTGGCCTCCAGGGCGGCGGGTCAGCCGACGCACCGTGCGCGCCAGCTGGGTCAGGGACATGCGCGATTTCGTCAGCACGGCCTGAACGGCCGGCGCGGCCTGCCGGTCCAGATCCTGGGCGGAATAGATGACGACCGGAATGGTGCGGCCATCCTCATCTGTCAGCTCCGGCAGAAGGTCCAGGCCGTATCCATCGGGCAGGCCGAGATCCAGGATGACCAGATCGGGACGGCGGCGCGACAGGATGGCGCGCGCAGCCGCCAGACTTTCGGCGCCCACGACCTCGACCGATCCCAAGGCCTGCCGGGTGACCTCCAGAATGTCCCGGTCATCGTCCACATGCAGAACGAGCGGCTTTTCCTCGGCTCCGAGGAGCGACTGCACGGCAAGTCGGAGGCGGGTCTGATCCACCGGCTTCTCCATCCAGTCCGCCACCTCCAGCGACCGCCCCCGCGCCTGGCCCCGGCCCACGTCCCCCGAAACGACGATCACCGGCATGGCGCGCGTTTCGCTTCCGGCTTTCAGCGCGCGGATCAGGCTGACGCCATCCGCGTCCGGCAACTGAAGGTCGACCAGGGCGGCCGCATAGGGCCGGCTCCGCGCCATCGACAGGGCGTCCCTGGCGGTGCCGGCCACGTCGGCCTGAAAGCCCTCGTGCGTCAGCATTTCGACCAGCACCCGCGCGGCGTCGGGATCGTCCTCGCAAACGAGCAGACGTGCGGACCCCTCGCCCGGCTCGGCGTTCAGTTGTTCCAGGGGCAGATCCAGGTGGAAGGTCGCCCCGTGCCCCTCGGCCGATTCGAACCACAGCCGGCCGCCATGGCGCTCGGCGATCTCGCGCGCGATGGCCAGGCCGAGGCCCGTGCCGCCCTTGGCGCGTGTGTCGGTCGAATCCGCCTGGGCGAATTTGCCGAAAATGCGGGATCGGAACTCTTCGGGAATGCCCGGGCCGTGATCCGTGACGCTGAGCCGGGCGATCCGGGCCTCCGGATTGACGGAGACCGCCACCTCGCCGCCGGTCGGTGAAAACTTGGCCGCATTGGAAAGGAGATTGGTCACGACCTGTATCAACCGGTCGGCGTCGCCCCGGACCGGGGCCGGATCGCCACCCTCCAGAGCCAGGGTCACGCCCAGTTGATCGGCGTAACCCCGAACGCCCTCGATGGCCTTCGCCGCGATGTCCCGCAGATCGAGCGGCGACAGCGCCAGAACCAGCGCGCCGGACTCCAGCTTCTCCACATCGAGGATGTCATTGATCAGCCGCACCAGTCGCTGACTGTTGGAGTGGGCGATGGCGATCAGGCGGGCGGCCCGATCGGGCAGGTCGCCGGCGGCCCCACCCGCCAGCAAACCGAGCGATCCGGCGATGGAGGTCAGGGGCGTGCGCAGTTCGTGGCTGACCGTGGAAACGAAGGCGTCTTTCATCTCGGCGACACGCCGCCGCTCGGTGATGTCCCGGATGACCGCGACGAGATGACGTCCAGTGGGCAGGTCCATGGCGCCGAGGGCCACGTCAGCCGGAAAGGTTTCTCCGTCTCGCCGCCTTCCGGTCAGTTCCCGACGGAGACCGCCATCCAGGGCCCCCTGGCTGGCGCCGAGCCGATCCAGAAATCCGCCCTCGCCGTTCTCCGCCAGATCGACAAGAAGTCCGATATCCCGCCGCCCGATCTCTTCGGCACGCCAGCCGAACATCCGTTCGGCGGCCGGGTTCACGGTCTCGATGCTGCCGCTCGGGTTCAGGGTGACGATCGCATCGAAAGCGCTGTCCAGGGTGGCGCTGTGTCGGGCGGCGGCCGCTTCCAGCCGCTCCAGCAGGGCTCCGCGCGTGGACAGATATCGCCAGACCAGAAAGGCCGCCGCCCCGGCTATGGCGACGAGGGCCAGGAACAGCAGCAGCACCATGGCCTCCGTCCGCCCGGTCCGCGTCTGCGCGCCCGCGGACAGGGCGGCCAGGTGCTCGGCCTCGCGCCGCGTCATCTGATCCACGACCTGACGGATATCGTCCATCGCGGCCTTGCCCTGCCCGCTGGACACCGCGGCGACGGCGGCCTCTGTCTGCCCTGACTGCCGTAGGTCGACGCTATGCTCCATCGTCAGGCGTTTGCGTCCGATCCGCGCGGAAAGGCGCAGGTGGTCGACCGCCTGCGCGTCGTCGTCGCCAAACAGCAGGCCGAGAGCCGTCATCTGGGCGCTGAGCTGTGTCAGCGCCTGGTCGTAGGGTTCCAGAAACCGCTCGTCCCCGGTGATGATGTAGCCGCGCTGCCCCGTCTCGGCGTCCTGCAGGAGAGAGAATACGGACTGGATCTGCAGCCGGGTGTCGTAGGACCGTTCGACCGCCGAATGCAGGGCGGACGCACTGGCGAATTCCCGCCTCAGTTCCAGCCCGGTGATCGCGAGAAGAACGGCGAAGATAGCCGACGCCAGCCAGATGGCCGTGCGGAAACGACGTCTGCCGTGTTGACTGATCGAGGGTGTCATCGGGTAGACCTGAAGGGTCGGTATGTCAGGAGGTCGGTCATGAAGGTCTGTGTCATCGAGGATGATCCGCTGATGCTGCGGCATCTGGAGGACATGCTGAAACGCATGGATTACCAGGTCATGACCGCGGGGACGGTGGACGACGGTCTTCGCGTCGTGCGCGACTGGTCGCCCGACGCGGTCGTGGTGGACATCCTCATGCCGGATCGGGACGGTCTGAACTTCATCCTCGAGACCCGCCATCTGAGGGAGACCATGCGGATCGTCGCCATCACCGGCGGCGGTCGACTCGGCCCCGGCCCGGTCCTGCAGATGGCCTCGGGTCTGGGAGCCCACGCCACCCTCACCAAACCGATCGCCGAGGAGGCCTTGAGAGCCGCCCTGGCCGGAGCCTGACGCCCTCCGTTGCCTGCGGCCGCTGAGACCGCGAGCCTTCCGGGCCGCCGCCGCGAGTCAGGCCCGGTCGTCTGGTCGAGACGGATCGCGCGCCCGGCCGGGCTGGGGTCGGTGGCCGCCCCGGGGCTTCGGCCTTACTTCGGCAGCAGGCCCGCAGTCCGATAACCGTCGATCGCCCGGTCGTAGACGGCGACATCGGCGCGGCTGCGAGCGATGAGTTGGGCCCCCGCAACCGCGGAAAACACGGCTTCGGCCCGGCCTTTCGCCGCCGCTTTCGTCGCCAGGCCCGCGGCCGCCAAAGTCTTTGACAACCACGCGACGTTCACGTCCGCGAAGGTGTGGATCTCCTGCCTCACCGGGTCGGGCAGGTCGTCGTACTCGGCCGCCATGAAACTGCACAGGCAGATGCGATTGCCTGTTTCAAGCGCCTTGCGGAAGATCTCGGGATAAAGTCGGAGACAAGTCCCGGGATCGCCGGTCTGGTCGGACAGAGCCTCCAACGCCGCACGCGCGTCTTCCCGGTACCGACGCGCAACGGCGGCGGCCAGATCGGCCTTGCTGGCGAAGTGATGATAGATGCTGGGCGCGCTTATCCCGACGTCCCTGGCCAGATCACGGACGTTCAAACCCCCATAGCCATGGGCCTGCGCCATCGCTTTCGCCGCGGCCAGGATGGCTTCTTTCGAGTTCGTGCTCACAACCGGGCTCCCCTCGCCAGCCTACCATCCGTTAGATAGGACTTGACGGCGAAAAGAGACAGGCCCACTCAACCTACCATCTGTTAGGTAGGCAAGAGCGAGGCGATGCTTACAATCCACGATTGGCATGCCGGCCCCTATCCGGCCCGCGTCCGCATAGCGCTCGCCGAACTGGGTTTGCAAACCCAGGTGAGGTTCGTGTCCGTCGACCTGTGGAAGGGCGAGCACAGGACGGCGGCTTTTCTCGCCAGGAACTACTCGGGCGCCGTGCCCGTGCTCGAACTCGAAGACGGCACGTTCATCGCGGAGTGCACGGCCATCACCGAATATCTCGACGCCCTGGACGGGGCGCCGAGGCTGACGGGACGGACGCCGTTGGAAAAGGGGATGATCTCGATGATGAGCAAACGGGCGGAACTGGAACTGCTCGACGCCGTCAGCGTCTACTTCCACCACGCCACTCCGGGTCTCGGCCCGAAGGTCGAGCTTTACCAGAACGAGGAATGGGGCCTGCGGCAGCGCGACAAGGCGCTTCGGGGCATGCGCTATTTCGACAGCGTGCTGAGGGCGCAGCCCTTTATCGCCGGCGACGCCTTCTCGATGGCGGACATCACGGTCATAGGCGGCCTGATTTTCGCCGACCTGGTCGACCTCGCCGTCCCGGCGGAGTGCGAGGCCCTGATCTCCTGGTACGCCCGGATGAACGACCGCCAGAGCGTGCGTGACCGGGTCAGCATGTCGAAGCCCGGGGGCTTCGGTTTCACCCGGCCCGCTCTCCAGGTTCCTGTCCCCTCGTTGCCTGCCGCGTGAAGGCCCTGCGGCGGAAACCACGGCGCGGGCGGCGGCGGACCGGCGGGGAAGCGCGCGTCGTCGCTATGGAAGACGCCGGGAAGAGGGGGGCGGTGAGGAGGCTCCGTCTCGCCGGCCCGGGGCGCCACGCTGACCACCTGAACGACCGTGACGCCGACGGCCATCACGGGTCGCGAATGATCGTGACGGAAAATGGCGCGCCCGGAACGATTCGAACGTCCGACCCTCAGATTCGTAGTCTGATGCTCTATCCAGCTGAGCTACGGGCGCGCTTGGCCGCGAACGGCGAGGGCGGGTATCTAGCCGGGAAGGGGCGGGGGGGCAAGACCCGTCAGGCGGCTTTCCTGCGCTGATTTCGTCAGCGGGGGTTTCGCGGCGGCGGCGGGCGGGCCTAGGTTGCGGATCTCCCCGCCTTCGCCTGTCCGGACTCCCCGATGCGCCCTGTCTTCCCGCCCGCCCCGCGCGCCCCGCGCGCCCTGATCGCCCTCGCCGTCACGGCGTTCATGGCCCTGACCGGCTGCGCCGGCGCGGCCGGCGACGCGGGGCGGGCGACGGCCACACCCGTCGCGGCCGCTCCCCCGGCGCGCGGGCCGTTCGTCGCCGCCGCCAATCCGCTGGCGGTCGAGGCGGGGATGACGGTGCTGCGCGCGGGCGGCTCGGCGGTCGATGCGGCCGTGGCCGTGCAGGCCGTGCTGGGTCTGGTCGAGCCGCAATCCTCGGGTCTCGGCGGCGGCGCCTTCATGATGCATTACGACGCCGCCACGGAGGCGGTGACCAGCTACGACGGGCGCGAGACCGCCCCGGCGGCGGCGACGCCGGACCTGTTTTACGAGAACGGTCGGCCGCTGGCGTTCGGCGAGGCCGTGCTGAGCGGCCGCTCGACCGGCGCGCCCGGGGCGGTGGCCATGCTGGCCATGGCCCAGGCCGAACACGGGACGCTGGCCTGGCGCGACCTGTTCGGCGACGCCGAACGGCTGGCCCGCGACGGCTTCGTCGTCAGCCCCCGGCTGGCCGGCTTCATCGCCGCGACCCGGGGCCAGGCCCGCACCCGCTGGGCCGATGCCTGGTTCACCAAGGCCGACGGGACCCGCTACGTCGCCGGCGACGTCCTGCGCAATCCGGCCTATGCCGAAACCGTGGCGGACATCGCCGCCGGCGGGGCCGAGGTCTTCTATCGCGGCCGCATCGCCCGCGAGATCGTCGCCACGGTTCAGGAGGGCCCGCGCCCCGGCGCCCTGACGCAAGCCGACCTCGCCGGCTATGAGCCGCGCGAGCGGGGCGCCCTGTGCCGGCCGTACCGGATCTATGTCGTCTGCGTGCCGCCGCCGCCGTCCAGCGGCGTGTCGGTGCTGCAACTGCTGGCCATGGCCGAGCGGACGCCGGACATCCTCGAGGGGCCGGACAGCGCCGACGCCTGGGCCGCCTTCGGCCAGCTGCAGCGGCTGATGTACGCCGACCGCGACCGCTATGTCGCCGATCCGGCCTTCGTCGGCGTGCCCGTGCAGGGGCTGCTGGATCCGAACTATGTCGCGGCCCGGGCGGCCCAGGCGCCGACCCTGGTCGGGGCGGCCGAGCCGGGCTTTCCGCCTGGCGGCGTCTTCGCCGGGCCCGACCGCACGCGCGAGCCGGCCGGCACCTCCCATTTCGTCGTCGTCGACGCGGCGGGGAACGCCGTCAGCATGACCACCACGGTCGAGAGCGTCTTTGGCTCGGGCCGGATGGCGGCCGGCTTCTTCCTCAACAACCAGCTGACCGACTTCTCGTTCGAGCCGCTGCGGCCCGACGGCGGCCCGGCCGCCAACGCCGTGGCGCCGGGCAAGCGGCCGCGCTCGTCGATGTCGCCGGTGATCATCCTCGACCGCGAGGGCCGTTTCGTCGGCGCCCTCGGCTCGCCCGGCGGACCGTCGATCCTCGCCTATAACGCCCGGGCCCTGATCGCCGTGCTGGACTGGGGCATGTCGATGGAGGCCGCCTTCGCCCTGCCCAATCTGGTGGCCCGGGGCGACGGCTTCGGCGCCGACACGGACCGCTTCTCCGCGGCGCTGCGCGAGGGGCTGGCGGCGCGCGGCGTCGCGCTACAGCCCAACGCCAGCGAGAACTCGGGCCTCCACGGCGCGATCTGGCGCCAGGATCCCGACGGCGTCTGGGCCTGGGACGGCGCCGCCGACGACCGCCGCGAGGGCGTGGCGCGGGGGGAGTAGTCAGGCGGGAGGAGTCGTCAGGCAGCAGGCAGCGGGAGAAGAAATATCTGGCGCTGAACGCTGGTCCGTCGTCCCTGCCTGCTGCCTGCTGCCTGCTGCCTGCTGCCTGCTGCCTGCTGCCTGCTGCCTGCTGCCTGATCCCTACTCCGGCTTGATCGACAGCTGGAAGGCGATCAGCCCCTCGGAGACATCGGTGTCGACGCCGTGGCCGGCGTGAACGCCCTCGGCCTCGATCTCGCGATAGACCAGGCCGACCGAGCCGTGCACCGGGCCGCGCCGCAGGGCCACGCCCAGCGAGGCGTCGCCGAGGAAGGCGCCGGAGTCGTGGCTGACGCCCGAGCGGGCGTAGTCGCCATCTCGGTTGCGGGCCCAGTTGTAGCCAACCGCCCGGCCGGATCCGGCGGCGTAGACATACCAGCGCGACCGCTCGCCGAAGGTCTCCTCGCCCTCGGGCACCAGCCGGTCCAGATCGCGGCCGATGCGCAGGGTCGCGCCCGCCTCGGTGACCTGGCCGCGGCTGCCCACGCCGACGCCCAGATGCGGCGTCAGGGTGACGTCGAGGCCGTTTTCCGTCTTCCCCAGGCTCTCGGTCCAGCCGCGCGTCCAGGTCAGGTCATAGTGTTCGGCCTCGAGCGCCGCGGGGTCCATCGGCCCCGGCGGCAGCGGCGATCCGTCGGCCCGACGCAGCCGGCCCTCGGTGCGCAGGCGGATGCGTTCGCTGTAGCTTGAACCCTCGTACCAGATGTCGCGGTTCGAGGCGGCCCAGGGGGCCGGGGCGCCGCGGGCGGGCTCGGGGCTGATCCAGCCGTCGCCGCTGCCGAGGGCGCGATCGCCGGCGTCCAGACGGGCGTCGAACCGCGCGTCGCGGTCCAGTCGCACCAGCAGGTCGGAGACGGTGGCGGGGCGTTCGCGCTGCACCCGCCAGGGGTCGGCGATGGCGTCCTGGAGTCCGGGCGACGGCATGCCGAAGGCCGGAGCGGCCAGGGCCGCCGACGCCAACACTCCCGAACAGATCGCCATGGAACGCAAGATCAACGGTCCCCTCAGTCCGTTAACGTCCCCGACCGTGCACGATCGACGGCGGAACGCCAACAGACATTTTCGTGACCGCGGAACGTCCGGACTGTGGCCCCGGTTCCGGCTCAGGCCCAGGCGCGGAAATGCTTCGACAGCTTCAGCCCCTGGCTCTGGTAGTGGCTGCCGCCCTCGCCATACAGGCGCGACGGCCGCTCGGTCAGCGGCTCATAGACCAGCCGGGCGACGATCTGGCCGTGCTCCAGCAGGAAGGGGGTGTCGTGGGTGCGCACCTCCAGCACGCCCTTGGACCCTGCCCCATGCGCCTCGTCGGTGCCGAAGCCCGGATCGAAGAAGCCGGCGTAATGCACCCGGAACTCGCCCACCGAGGGATCGATCGGCGTCATCTCCGCCGCCTGCATCACCGGGATCTCGACCGCCTCGTTCGAGGCCAGGATGTAGAATTCGCCCGGATCCAGCAGCAGTTCGCCGCGCCGCACCCGCAGCGGCTCCCAGAAGTCGCGCGGGTCGTGGCCGTCGATCCGGTCCAGATCCACCACCCCGGCGTGACGCCGCCCGCGATAGCCGACGATGGCCCCGTCGGCCCCCTGCAGGTCGACGCCGACGCTGCGGGTCTCCAGCCTGGGCGGATCGCCGGCCTTGAGCCGCAGCTGGTTCAGCCGCGTCCCCGGCCGCACCAGGATGGAGAAGGTCTGCGGCGCGATCTCCAGATACAGCGGCCCGTCATAGGCCTCGGCGACATCGTCGAACCGGCCCCCGCGATCGGTCAGCAGCCGTACGAACACATCCACCCGCCCGGTCGAGCTCTTCGGATTGGCC
>JAXHTU010000180.1:0-2701 GCA_034189955.1 Pseudomonadota bacterium
GACGAGGGCGTCGCCCCACAGCCCGCCGAGCCCCGTCGCCAGCGGCCAGGCCGCCGGGGCGGCGAGAGCCGACAGGGCCCCGGACAGGGCGAGGACGCCGACGGTGGCGGCGAAGGCCTTGAACGCGGTCGGCTTGAGCCGCTGCTGGACCGCGTCGCCGATCGCCCCGGCGAGGCCGAAGGCGATCAGCAGCAGGGCGGCGGGCCAGGCGGCCAGGCCCAGCGACTGCATGAACAGATCGGCGAACAGGGCCCCGTTCAGGCCCAGCCAGTTGGTCGGCGCGACCGAAGAGGCGGCGTTCAGGCTGGGATCGGCGGGATTCCACGAGATCAGGGCCGCCAGCAGCAGGGCCGCCAGCAGGGCCTGCAGCACGCCGCGGAAGCGCACCACGAACGGCGCGCTCCACAGGATGCGGGCGCTCTCGAAGGCGCGGTGGCCGAGGGCGAGGGCGGCGGACATGCGGCGGGGGACTCCGGCGAAACGGGACTCCGGCCACTGTCGCCCCGACAGGGTTAAGGGGCTGTTTACCGGCGCGCCGCGCGGCATCCACTTTGCCGCACTGGACCTCGCGGCCCGGCGGCGCGACAAGCGGGCATGACCGAGACGGATCGATACGACGTGATCATCGCCGGAGCCGGGCTGGCGGGGGCGACCTTCGCCCTCGCGGCGGCCCGGGGCGGGCTGAAGGTCGTGCTGGTCGATCCGCAGCCGTTTTCGGCCCAGCTGGCCCCGTCGTTCGACGGGCGCTCGACCGCCATCGCCTTTTCGACCTTTCGCATGCTCGACGCCCTCGGCGTCGGCGAGGGCCTGCGACCGCACGCCTGCCGCATGGACCGGATTCTGGTCACCGACGGACGCCGGCCCGGGGCGGCCTCCCGTTCCGCCTCGTCCGCCTTTCTGCGTTTCGACGCCGACGAGATCGGCGACCGCACCGACGGCGAGCCGCTGGGCTACATGGTCGAGAACCGGCGCATCCGCGTCGCCCTCGCCGAGGCGGTGACGGCGTCGGGCCTCGAGGTCCGCGCCCCGGCCTCGGTCGAGCGGGTCGAGGCCGGCCCGGGGCTGGCGACGGTGACCCTGACGGACGGCGCCGTTCTGCGCGCGCCGCTGGTGGTCGGGGCCGAGGGGCGCGGCTCCCGCGTGCGGCGCGAGGCCGGCATCGACACGGTCGGATGGGACTATGGCCAGAGCGGCGTGGTCGCCACCGTGGCCATGGGCCGCGACCACGGCAATGTCGCCCATGAGTATTTCCTGCCCTCGGGCCCGTTCGCCATCCTGCCGCTGACCGAACAGCGCGCCAGCCTGGTGTGGACCGAGACGACGCGGCGGGCCGAGGCCCTGAAGGCGGCGTCGGACGCGGCCTTCCACGCCCATCTGATGAGGCGCTTCGGCGACTTCCTCGACGATGTCGCGGTGACGGGGCCGCGCTTCGTCTATCCGCTCTCGCTGCAGCTGGCCGAGGCGCTGGTCGCGCCGCGCGTCGCCCTGATCGGCGACGCCGCCCACGGCGTGCATCCGGTCGCGGGTCAGGGGTTGAACATGGGGCTGAAGGACGCCGCGGCCCTGGCCGAGGTGCTGGTCGACGCCGTGCGGCTGGGCGAGGACATCGGCGCGGAGACGGTGCTGGACCGCTACGCCCGCTGGCGGCGGTTCGACAATACGGCCCTGACGGCCGGCTTCGACGGCTTCGTGCGCCTGTTCTCGAACGACCTGGCGCCCGTGCGGCTGGCGCGCGACCTCGGCATCGCCGCCGTCAATCGCATCGCCCCGCTGCGCCGCGCCTTCATGCACGAGGCCGGCGGGGCGACGGGCGATCTGCCGCGACTGCTCAGGGGCGAGGCGCTTTAGAAGGGGCGCTATCGCTCGCCGCGCGGCGGCCCGCTGCTTGAGCGCCGCTAGTCCAGCCTGCGCGCTTCCTCGGCCAGCATGATCGGCACGCCGTCGCGGATCGGGAAGGCCAGCTTGGCCCCCTGCGACACCAGCTCCTGCCGCTCCCGGTCCCAGGTCAGCCGGCCGCGCGTGACCGGGCAGACCAGCACCTCGAGCAGGCGGGGATCGACGGAGGCGGGGGTGTGAAAGGCGTCGCTCATGGGGATCACTATTGCATCGAAGGGGCGTCGCCGTCGCCTGAATCCGCCGCGTCGATGGTCAGCAGGGCGGTGAGCACGGCGGAGCGGTCGGTCAGGCTGTCCGCCTCCAGCAGCGCCTGCTTCTCCGGCGGATCGAACGGCAGGGCCATGGACAGGCTGTTGACCAGGGCCTCGGGCGGCGCCGTCTCGGCCGTGTCCCAGTCGATGTCGAGGCCGCGCGTCTCCAGATAGGCGCGCAGGGCGTCCAGCAGGCCGTCGCGGTCGAGGCCGACGTCATCGACCGGCGGGTCGGCGAGATCGGCCTCGAACGGGGCGAAGTCGGCGCGGATCTGGCGATAGGGGGTGCGGCTCGGCAGTTCGCTGCCGAGGCGGAAGCGGGCGCAGCCGGTCAGGGTGATCAGATAGCGGCCGTCCGAGGTCTCGGCGAAGCTGGTGATGCGGCCGGCGCAGCCGATCGGCGACAGGCCGGGCAGCGGCTCCAGGCTTGGCCGGGGCTGGACCATGCCGATGATCCGGTCGCCGGCCATGGCGTCGTCGATCATGTTCAGATAGCGCGGCTCGAAGATGTTGAGCGGCAGCTGGCCGCGCGGCAGCAGGATGGCGCCGGGCAG
>JAXHTU010000181.1:0-2628 GCA_034189955.1 Pseudomonadota bacterium
CGTCGGGCCCGCTGGGAGTCGGCCTGACCGCCTACGCCGCCGCCGACTGCCGCCGCATCCAGGGTCGGCACAGTCGCGAGTTCGAGACCCTGCTGGGCTGGAAAGGCCCCGGGGTGGCCATCCATCGCGACGACCTGGTGCTCGGCGCCTAGGCCCGGACCTGGACCAGATGGTTGAGCGGCGGCGCCTCGCGGGCGCTGCCGGGAAAGACGCGGGCGTCGAGGGCCGCCCGGTCAACGCCCAGATGGTCGCGCAGCACGCCCTTGAACACCGAGCGGATGTCCAGCGTCGGGGCCAGGTCCCGATCCTCGAACAGACGGTTGGCGGCCAGGGTCGGCCAGTCGCCGATCGGTCGGCCGGCCTTCAACGCGCCGCCGGCCAGCAGCAACGAGGAGGCGGTGCCGTGGTCGGTGCCCTGGGTGCCATTGGCCCGGGCGGTACGGCCGAACTCGGTGGCGACGACGACGATCGTCCGCGACCAGTCCTCGCCCAGTCCTTGCCGCACCGCGCCAATCAGTTGATCCAGTCCGCCGAGGCGCACCATCAGCTGGGCGTTCTGCCGCGCATGGGTGTCCCAGCCGTCGACGGACAGGGCGACAAGATCGGCGCCCGCCTCGCCGCTCATCAGCCGGGCCACCGCCGCGCCCAGGCCGGCGACATCGTTGCGCCGCAGGGCCGAGCCATCGCCGGTCATCATGGCCTGGGCCTCGGTCTCCAGCCCGCGCGCGAGGCTGTTCCCGAGCATGGGATCCTCGACATAGAGATCCTGCAGCAGGGAGGCGATGCGGTCCTCGCCCTTGACCACGCCGCCTGGCGCCCAGCTGGAGGTCGGGGCGGCGCCGCGCAGGATCAACGGCGTCTGGGCGCCGATGGACAATCCCCTGCCCCCGCCGGCGGCGAGGGCGCGATTCAGCCAGCCGTCCGTCTGCTGACGAAGTCCGCCGCCGCCGTTCTCGAGCACGTCCTGGGCATCGAAATGCGACCGCACCCGGGTCGGTATGGCCACGGCCGGAGCGAACCTGAGCTGTCCGGCGCCGTACAGGTCGTGCAGTCCCGTCAGCGCCGGATGCAGGCCGAAGCCTTCGCTCAGGGCCAGGGCGCCGCCCGCCTCTCCCGGGGCGGAGATCGCCAGGCCGCCGCGCAGGGCGACGTAGTCGGGATCTCCATAGGGGACCGTCACCGAAAGGCCGTCCATGGCCCCGCGGGCGATGATGACGACCAGCTTGTTGCGCGCCCCCCGCGCTTGCGCCGCGGTCTTGCCGGCGAAGGCGAGGCTGATCCCGGACGCGGCGGCGCCGAGCAGGAAGCGCCGGCTGATCTGAAGGGAACGGGTCATCGGCGCTGGAACTCCGGCGACATCAGGAACAGGGTCATGGCCTCGGACCGGCTCTCGGCCCGGGCGATCATCTGGCGGGCGCGGTCGCCGAGGCGGGGACCGAGCGCGGAGGCGGCGACCGCGTCCGGGTCGCCCGCCGCCGAGCGCTCGGCCACGGTCCTGGCCCAGTTCAGGCGTTTGACCAGGGCGTCCGGACCGGCCCAGTCGTCGGCCGTGTCGGGCCAGCCCTCGGGCGAGGGCGCGGCGAACATGGGCTGGCCCATCCGCAGCAGCGCCTGCCGCACGGGTTCGATCCGCTCGGGCGCCGTTCCGAGGGCTCGGTGGGTGGAGATTATGAACTCATAGGGCGTCTTGACCTTGGCTGGCCGCGGCGCCCAGGCCTCCGGCGCGGCGATGAGAGCCCGGGCGACGGCGGCGAGGTCGCCCCCCGATCCGGTCCAGGCTTCTTCCAGCCTGGCCGTCAGCGCCGGCGGCGGCTGGTCGGCGACGAAATGGGCGGCGATCCGGCGCGTCAGGCGTCGCGCCGTTTGCGGGCGATTGGCGAGGTCGCGCAGGATGGCCTCGCCCTGCGCCACACCGCCTTCGCCGTGACGCCGGCCCATCACTGTCCGGTCGCCGGGTTCATGGAGGCTGGCCCGGAAGACGAAACCGTTGGCGCCCGGGCCGCCGGCGCGATCTCGCCGCCCCCGGGCCACGCCTTGATCGCGGGCGGCCGGAACGGACCAGCCGGTCAGCGCCCGGGCGAATTCAGAGACGTCCGCCTGGGTGTAGCCGCCATCGGCTCCGACCGTGTGCAGCTCCAGCGCCTCGCGCGCCAGGTTCTCGTTCAGCCCGGCCTCACGACGGCGCCCGGCCGGACTGTTCGGCCCGGTCGAGCGGACCTGATCGAGGTACAGCAGCATGGCGGGGTGCCCGTTGGCGGCGACGGCGAGATCCTCGAAACGGCCGAACACATGCGGGCGGATCGCCTCGCGCTCGTACTGGCCCATGAAGACGCCGGACTGGAATTTGGTCGCCGAGACGGTGAAGACATTGGCCCAGAACAGGGCCCAGCGTTCGGCGAAACCGGACTCCGTCATGGCGCCCAGCCGGGCGCGGGCGAGGAACGCCTGCGCCGTATCCAGGGTGAGGGCGCGGCGACCGTCGCGACGGGCGTCGAACGCGGCCTGGGCGCCGGGATCGTTCATGCGAGCCTCGCCGGTGGCGCTGTCGGTCATCCCTGTTTCAGCGTCGGTGGCCCGGCGCGCCGCCCCGCCCGCCCCCGACAGGCGCGGGTAGGGGCGGGCCAGTTG
>JAXHTU010000182.1:0-2508 GCA_034189955.1 Pseudomonadota bacterium
CTGATGATGACCGGGCCGACGGCATCCAGCTTCGTTCCGAATGCTTTATTGATCATGTTGATGCTGCCGTCATGGCCGGACACCCAGGCTCCGGCAATCCGGACATTGCGTCCTATCGAGGTATAGAGGGGGTCGATGAATACGGTTTCCGGAGAGATGAAGCAGTCGTCTCCGAAGTTCTGGAAGCCGCCGTGGATCCTCAGGTAGGCCGTCCACTCGTCTGCGGTAGGCTTGCCGAAGGTCCTCCACAGGGACACGCCCTTGCCCGTCCTGATCGCCCTGTTCCGCAGGGCCGACCTCACCATCCTCAAGACCATGCCATACCCCTTCATGCCCGACGTATCGTCGCGCAACCCGCAGGCGATCCGCAGGCGATCCGGAAAGGAAAGCCGTCCCCCGTCAGGGAAGTTCCGGTCGGGCAGGACATTGTCCGCCGGATCGGGCGCCGGCGGGGTGCCGGCGCCCCTCCCTTACGCCAGTCCGCGCAGGCCCGTGGCCGAGGTGCCGGTCAGCCAGACCCGGCGCGCGCGGATCGGAAAGGCCTGTCCCGGATGCACCGTGACATCCGCGACCGAGCCGTCCTCGGTCGTCACCCGCACCGTGCCGGGCGTCGCCACGTTGAGCGCCGAGGTCACCCGCGGCAGATCCGCGCCGTCATCGGGCAGGATCTCGAAGACGGTGACCGCGGGATCGGTGGTGCGGCGGGTGCGGGGAGAGAGAGCGGACATGAGGGCAGGCTCCTGGACCGGGGAAAAATCCCGCCGGTGTTAGAGGCAGGGGCCTTTCGGGGCGCTAAACTGGCCGCGCGGGGATCTCTGTGGGACGGCAACGGTCTTAACCCGGCGGTAACCATGACAGGCCGATAGAGGGGGCGGGGTGAGACCGGCCGGCGCAGGCGCGACGGACCGGCTGCCAAGGACCCGTGCCCGCCGTGACCGTCCATCCGCTTCCCCTCCGCCTCGCCGCCGTCCCCGCCGGGCCGGCCCGTCCGCTGTCCCTGGGCTTCCTGTCGCCCAACAACCCCTTCGACCGCCGGTCCTTCTCGGGCACCGCCTTCTTCGCCGCCCGCGCGCTGATGGCGCAGCCCGGCATCCGGCTCCGGATCCTCGGCCCGCATCGCCCGCCCCGCGCTCTAGACCGGATCCTGCGGCGCAGGGCCGCCGCCGTCGACGTGGACACGCTCGACCTCGATGGCCTCGACGCCGTCGTTGGCATGGTGGCGAGCCCGCTTCTCGACCGGCTTCTGTCGCGCGCCCCGCATCTGCCCGCGCTTCACGTCACCGACGCCACGCCCGCCTTCCTGCGCGAGGCCTATGGCTGGCGCATCCCCGCCGCCGCCGACGCCATCGAGACCCGCGTCGCGGCCCGTGCGGCGGCCTGCGTCTATTCCTCGGCCCCGATCGCGGCGCGCGCCGCCGGCGACCTCGGCCTGCCGGATCTGGCCCCCCAGGTGGCGCCCTTCGGCGTCAACCTCGACCGCCTGCCCGAGGCGCCGCCCGCCAAGGGTCCGCGCGCGCGGCCCGAGCTTCTCTTCGTCGGCCTCGACTGGACGCGAAAGGGCGGCGACGTCGCCGTGGCGGCACTCGAGGTGCTGCGCGCACGCGGCATCGATGCGCGGCTGACCGTCGTCGGCCGCTGCCCCGAGAGGCACCGGGGCCACCCCGCGATCGAGGTCGCGGGCTTCCTCAACAAGAACCGTCCCCGCGACGCCAGGCGGCTGGCCGAGCTTTACGCCCGCGCGCATCTTCTTCTTCTGCCGACCCGCGCCGACTGCACGCCCATGGTGGTGGCCGAGGCGATGGCGCATGGCACGCCTGTGCTGGCCACCGACACCGGCGGCATCGCGGGCCAGATCGGCGGCGGCGGGGCGGGCCGCGTGCTGCCGCCCTTCGCCGCGCCCTCGGACTGGGCTGACGCCGTCGAGGAGGCGCTCGCCTCGGACGACGCCTACGCGATGATGTCGGATGCCGCCTTCGACCGCGCGGGCGCCCTGTCCTGGCAGGCCTGGGCGGCGCGGGTCGAGACGCTGGCGCGCGACTGCCTCGCCCGGGGAATCGCCACGGGCGCGATGCGGACCGAGGCCTCCGGCCACACTCCGGACCTCGCCGCGCGCGCCTGAGCATCGCGCGCTTGGAGCGCCGTCGGGTTCGTGTCTATGGTGCGCGCCATGACGACCCTGACGGCGATTTCCCCCGACGAATTCGAGGCCGACCGCGGCATTGCGCTGGTCGTCGACCTCGACGGCACACTCTGCCGAACCGACACGCTGCACGAGGCGCTGCTGGCGCTCGCCGTCGAGCGCCCCACGACCCTTCTCGGCCTGCCGTCCTGGCTGCGCGAGGGCCGGGCCGGGTTCAAGGCGCGGGTCGCCGACGGCATGGTGATGTCCGCCGAGGCGTTGCCCTTCAACGCCGCCGTCGTCGAGGCGCTGCGGACCGCGCGCGAGGCGGGACGGACGACCGCGCTGGTCTCGGCCGCCGATCACCGCCAGGTCACCGCCATCGCCGA
>JAXHTU010000183.1:0-2488 GCA_034189955.1 Pseudomonadota bacterium
GCGGCAGCGGTTTCGACGGACGCATCCGCCGGGCGGCTGCGTCAGCTGCTCCCCGAATTGGAGGGCGCCCGGGCGCGGCTGGAGGCGGTTCTTTCGAGAACCGCCTGACCGGTCGCTTTTTGGTTTTCGGGGCGACGGCGCCCCGTCTATAGGGAGCCCCTCTCGGAGCGTGGCGCAGCCTGGTAGCGCACTTGACTGGGGGTCAAGGGGTCGCAGGTTCGAATCCTGTCGCTCCGACCATCTTCCCTTGACCCGGTCTCCATCTCACTGATTTCACGACCCGCGGGTCAGCCCTTGCGGCCGCCCTCGGCCCAGCGGAACAGCGGATACAGCGGCACGCCCCAGCCGATGCCGGCGACGGCGTAGACCAGCAGGTCGATCATCGGCCCCGGCGGCAAAACCCCGCGCAGCGCGATGGCGCCCCAGATCCAGAAGACCAGGAAGGCGATCACGCCCAGCATGGCGACGAAGCGGCGCGTTCGCGGCCCCATCAGCGCTTGCTCCGGAACAGGAAGAAGGCGGCCAGGGCGATGACCGAGGCGGCCAGCGACCAGCCGACCCAGGTCCACTGCTCCATGGTCGAGACGGCGAACACCCGCACGGCCAGGAACCAGCCGGCGAGGCCCGCCACGCCGGACACCAGCGAGGTGGCGAACAGGCCGCGCCGGCCGGTCAGCTGGTCCGCCGTCCAGGCCAGGGCGAAGGCGCCGAGAACGGCGATGGCGATGTCGGCATAGGGCAACCGGGTTCTCCAGACCTGCGACGCTCCGGCGCCGAAAAGCGACTCGATCTCGCCACCGGGGGCGGGCATACCGCTCCGGCGGGCGTCGGACCAGCGGCCCCGCCAGTGTAACGGTCGGGATGGCGGGCGTCGAATGAAGCGTTTCATCGGGGACGATCGGAGTCGGGCCGTCGCGATCTGGCTGTTCGCCACGGCCGTCCTCGTCTTCGCCATGGTCGTCGTCGGCGGCGTCACCCGGCTGACCGGCTCGGGCCTGTCGATCACCGAATGGAAGCCGATCATGGGCGCCCTGCCGCCGATGACCGCGGCCGACTGGGCCGAGGCGTTCGAGAAATACCGCGCCATCCCCCAGTATCGCGAGGTCAACGCCGGCATGAGCCTGGCCGAGTTCCAGGGCATCTTCTGGTGGGAGTGGGCCCACCGGCTGCTGGGCCGGCTGATCGGCCTGGTCTTCGCCGTCCCCTTCGTCGTCTTCCTGCTGATGCGCCGGCTGCCGCGCCGGCTGATCGGCCGCTGCGCCGTCCTGCTGGCCCTCGGCGGCCTGCAGGGGCTGATCGGCTGGTGGATGGTGTCCAGCGGCCTGAGCGAGCGCGTCGACGTCGCGCCCGAGCGGCTCGCCGTCCACCTCGGCCTGGCCCTGCTGATCTTCATGGGCCTGATCTGGACCGGGCTGGAGGCGTGGAACGGCGCCGAGCGCTCGCGCCATCCGGTCGGCTGGAGCCGCGGCGCCGCCATCCTGCTCGGCGCCGTCTTCTTCCAGTGCCTGCTGGGCGGTCTCGTCGCCGGGGCCAAGGCCGGCTACGTCTACACCGACTGGCCGCTGATGAACGGCGCGGTCCTGCCGCCGGTCGAGTGGGGCATGGGCGCCCTGGCCTTCCTGCACGACCAGGGCCTGGTCCAGTTCAACCACCGCCTCATGGCCTACGCCCTGCTGATCGGCGGGACGCTCTACGCCGTCCAGGCGTGGCGCTGGCGGCTGGCCGAGGGCCTCGGCCTCGCCGCCTTCACCGTGGCCGCCGTGCTGTGGCTGCAGGCGGCGCTGGGGATCGTCACCCTGATCCACGCCGTGCCGCTCGGGCTCGGCGCCCTGCATCAGGCCGGCGCCGCCCTCGTGCTGGCGGTGGCGACCGTCAATCTGTGGCTGGTCCGCCGCTCCCAGCCGCGCCTGTTTACGTCCGGGCCGAGGTCCACGGGCCTCTGATGGCGAAGGTCACGCCCGGATACATGATGTTGACGAACATCACCTCGCCGTCCGGCGAGAAACAGGCCCCCGCGAACTCGGAGTTTCCGGCGAAGACGTTGCGGGCGATCGTATAGCTCCTGCCCTCCGGGGTGAGGCCCTTGATGTGGTTGCGGACGTCGCTGGAATAGTTGTCCTCGCACAGGACCAGATGCCCCCACGGCGCGACGGCCAGGTTGTCGACCATGTTCATCACCCGCTTGTCGGCGCTCTCGGCGAACAACTGCAGCCGCCCCGGACGGCGCGCCTCGCCGCGACCGCCCTCGGCCGGCGAGGGGACGTAGCGGAACACCTGGCCGGCGCGCAGCGGCCCGCCCGAGGTCGCCGTCATATACAGTTCGCCATCGCCCCAGTAGACGCCTTCGCCGCGCGCCACGAGGGCGGCTCCGGCGGCGTGGCCGCGGATGCGCAGGTCGCCGTCATATACAGTTCGCCATCGCCCCAGTAGACGCCTTCGCCGCGCGCCACGAGGGCGGCTCCGGCGGCGTGGCCGCGGATGCGCAGGT
>JAXHTU010000184.1:0-2371 GCA_034189955.1 Pseudomonadota bacterium
GCGCTCCGCTATCCACGCCGCCTGCCGGAGACGTGGCCGAGTGGCTGAAGGCAACGGTTTGCTAAATCGTCGTACCCTGTAAGGGGTACCGAGGGTTCGAATCCCTCCGTCTCCGCCAGACCTGCCCCGCGTTCAGGCGCCGGCGGCCAGACCCGGCTTCCGTTCGATCCGATCGCCGTCCTCGTCCCGGGCGGGAAGGTTGTCGAAGGCCCACGCCCGGCCGCCGACCGGCTCGGCCCGCAGCCGGCAGATCGCCGGCCCGGTCAGGAACTGCACCCCCAGCTCCCGCGCCAGCAGCCGCTCCTTGCGCGTGCGGATGTTGGTCGCGCCGGTGCGGATCTGGCGGCTCCTGAATTCCGCGGCGCGGCCTCCGAAACGGCGAAGGGCGGCGAGGCGGGTCTCCGGCTGGGCGTCCGGAAGCACGAAGGTGACGCTGCGGACCGCCTGGGGGCTGAGCTGCGACACCTCGAAACAGGGATCGGCGGTCTGCAGGTCGATCGCCGCGACATGCTCGTCCAGCGCGCCCTGGATCGCCATCAGCGACTGGTAGGACATCACCCGCGGCACGTCATAGATGGCGGCGGCCAGACGGTCCCGGGCGGACGGCGGCAGCACATGCAGCAGTTCGGCATAGCCGGCGCGCAGGGTCGGACGCATCAATTTCGAGAAGGACACGGGCAGATAGAGCGGGGTCTGAAGGCCGCCCCGGCTGATCAGGCGCAGGGCCGAGAGCAGGCAGGCGTTGTCGAACTCGACCGCGTCGGCGGGCTGGTGCTCGCGCCCGTCCGCGACGCTGAAATGCCGTTCGGAATCGCCCGGCGTACAGCTGACGACGTCGCCGAAAAAGACTTCCCGGCCGGGGAAATAGATGCCCTGGACGGCCTCCAGCGGCGGCGGGGCCGGCTCGGTCAACGGACGACGGGGGACGATTTCAGGCGGAATACGGCTCAGGCTCCCGTCCGCCGCGATCCGGCTCAGCCGCCCTCCGTCGGGTATGGGCCGGCTGCCGTTCATCAGCGCCGTCACCCCCTCGTCCGACAGGGCGGAGAATTCCTGGATCGCCTCCTCGCCGCCCTCGAACAGCAGCAGGGTCAGGGCGTCGGCCGCGGCGGTTCCGAACAGCCGCAGTTCCAGTTCGTCGGACAGCCGCGCCAGCTCGAAGGTGTCCAGCTCGTCGGTCCGCGGATCCGCCAGCCGGTAGCAGTAGTGGGTCAGCAGGTCGTAGGTGCGCGGCCAGCACCACCGGACCTCGAGGAAGGCGTTGGTGTATTTTGCGACGAGCGGTCCCAGCGACTCGACGGGAATGTCGGTCCGGTTGGCGTCCAGGGACACCCGCAAGCACGCTGCTGCCGTCATCGATACATCCGACGCCCGGGGTTCCACGGCCAACAGGCGCCGCGCCCCTGATCCGGGTACCCCCGCAAATGCTTCGAAGTTCTAAACCCGGACAGCGCCGCCCACGGCCCGGCGACCGGTGTTCGTGAACCGGATGGCCGCTCAGGGATTGCACCCGGGACTTCCTTCCGGACGCCCCGATGATCCTTCCCCCTTTCCTGTCCCGTTGCGCCCAGGCCGTCCGGAGAACCGCCGGCCGCGCCCGTCCCGGCCATCTCGTCGCCCTGTCGGCCGTGGCGGTCGCCGCCCTCGGCCTGGCCGGACTGCGCGCGGTCGATCTGCCGGGCCCGCCCCCGATCGCCGCCGGCGACCGGATGCGGATCGAGGTCGTCCCGCCCGTCGAGCCCGAGCTCGTCGCCGGGTCGACCATGGAGGTCGGCGAACTGGTCGACGGCTTCCAGGGCGTCCCGCCGCCGCTTCCGCCGTTGAGGGATGTGAGCTGGTCTGAAGCCGAGCCCCGCGACGACGCCGACGACGGCTGGGCGCCCGCTCCCCCGGAATCTTATCGGGCCGAGGTCCGGACCTATGAGTCTCGCCCCGAGCCGCGGCGCGACTCCGCCGCGCGCGTCGTCCAACGCTGGTTCGGCTTCGACGCCCCGCGCCGCGATTACCAGGCCGAACGGGAGGCCCGCCGCGCGCGGCTGGAGGCGATCGAGCTGGACGCCCGCCGCCGCCAGGATTGGGAGCGCCGCCGCTACGAGCGCGCCGAACAGGACCGCTACGCCGCCGAACGCCGACGCGACGAGGCCCGGGCGCCGCGGTGGCAGGACGATCGTCGCCGATATCAGGAACAACGCGAGCCCGACTGGCGTGACGAGGAATGGCGCGACCACGACCGCCGGGATCTCGTCCGCGACCCGGCGGTCGAGACTGGCCCCCGGCCTTACCGTCCAACGGATGAGGTCGGATAGCCGGCGCGCACCTCGCCCGAAGGGACTGGCGACAGACTGCCTGAACAGCTCACCTCCCCGTCGGC
>JAXHTU010000185.1:0-2361 GCA_034189955.1 Pseudomonadota bacterium
GTGGGGTTATTAGTCGGCGGGGCGTTTGGCGCGGGCGGGGGCGGGGGCGCGCCGGGGCGCGGCGCCGCGCCCCGTCTCGAGCGCGGCGTGGACGCCGCTCGACATGCCCTTGAGGCTGCCGCACACCAGAATGACGGCGCCGCGATCGACCCAGGCGGCGAGTTCGTCCGCGTTCTGTACAACGAGGTCCTGTACGTAGCGGCCGTCGCCCGGGTCGCGCGAGAAGGCGCGGTCGAGGCGGGTCAACACGCCCGAGGCGAGGGCGGCGCGGAGCTCGGTATCGAGGAAGGCGTCGTGGGCCGAGGTGCGCTCGCCGAACAGGAGCCAGACGCCCCCGTGAACGAGGCCGGCGCGGGCGCGCCAATGGGCGCGCAGACCGGCCAGGCCCGTGCCGTTGCCGATCAGGATCAACGGAACCTCGGCGGCCGGGCCGTGGAACCCGCTGTTGGCGCGGATCCGCATGTCGATCGGGTCGCCGACGGCGAGGTCGCGGGTCAGCCAGCCGGACGCGAGGCCGGGAGAACCGTCCGCCCGCAGCGTCCGGCGGACGATGAACTCGACCCGGCCATCGGACGGCAGGGAGGCGACGGAGTATTCGCGGCTGGCCGGGACGACGCCGTCGACGGCGGGCAGGCCGATTTCGGCGATATCGCCCGCGACCCAGTTCGCGGCGTGGTCGACCGGTTCGAAGGCCAGAAGCCAGGCCTCGCCGCCGGGACCGCCCGGGTTGAGATGGGTGCGGGCGGCGAGGCGCCAGCGGTCGTAGGCGGGCGGGGTCCAGTCGGCCTCGATGGCCCGCCCGGTGACGGCGCCGAGCTGGTGCTGCCAGTGGCGGATGGTGCCGGCGTCGCCGTCATCCACTTCGATCCGGTCGAACAGGGGGGTGGCGCCGGAGCGCTGCAGCCACAGGTCCAGCGCCCGGCCGAAGCCACAGAAGTCGGCGTAGGTCCGGTCGCCGAGGGCCAGCAGTCCGTAGGAGAGGCCGGACAGGTCCGCCGGGGCGGTCATGTGCTTGCGGGCGAACCAGGACATGGCGTCCGGCCCGTCGCCCTCGCCGGTGGTGGAGGCGATGATCAGGACCCGTCCTTCAGCCGTCAGGGTGTGGGGATCGAGGTCTCCGAGCAGGGCGACGCGCGAGGGGACGCCGGCGCCCGAGAGCGTGGCGGCGGTCATCCACGCCAGTTCCTCGGCCTGGCCGGTCTGGCTCGCATAGGCGATCAACAGGGCGTCGGCGCCCTCGGCCGGCGCCAGCGCCGCGCCGCGGCGGGCCCGGACGCGGGTCCAGGCGACGGCCGCGACGAGCGCCAGCCACAGGGCGACGGCCGCGGCGGCCCAGAGCCAGCGCAGCGGATCGGCGGTCACGCGTCCTCGTTCAGCATGGCCGTGAAGGCCGGCGTGACGATCTCGATCAGGCCGGTCTCGCCGCGCACCACGAAGGCGGCGGCGATCCCCATGGCCTCGGCGAAGGCGGGACCCTCCGAGGGTCCCATGACGGTCAGGGCGGTGGACATGGCGTCGGCGTACATCGCCGTGTCGGCCAGCACGGTCACCGAGGCCACGCCGTTGTCGACCGGACGGCCGGTGCGGCCGTCGATGGTGTGGCTGTAGGCCTGGCCGTAGACCTCATAGCGGCGAATCCAGTCGCCCGAGGTGGCGATCGCGAGATCGAACAGGGCGGCGACCGTTCGGGGCGCGGGCGCATCAGGGCCCTGTTCCAGTTCAACCCACCAGGGCTGACCATCGGGCTTGACCCCGGCGCCGCGGAGTTCGCCGCCGATCTCGACGAGGTGGTGGGTCGCGCCGAGGGCGGTGAGCCGATCGGACACCCGGTCGACCGCGTGGCCCTTGGCGATGCCGGACAGGTCCAGCTTGACGCCGCCCAACTGCTGGACCGCGCGGGCCTCACGGTTGAGCCGCAGACGGCCCCAGCCGCTGAGCGCCCGGGCGGCGGCGATCTCGTCCTCGAACGGGACGGTGAAGCCCTGGCCGAAGGCGTCGAGCGGGCGGGGGCCGGGAGGGCCGAAGCCCCACAGATCGACAAGGGCGCCCAGGGTCGGGTCGACTGCCCCGTTGGTCTCGTCCGCGAGGTCGAGACAGGCGTTCAACATCGTCCAGAACGGCTCCGACACGGCCCAGAATCCCGGTGGGGCGGCATTCAGGCGCGACAGTTCCGAGCGCGGCTCCCAATGGCTGAACAGCAGAACGACCTCGGCCAGAACCTCTTCGATGGCCGCCTGTATATCGCTCGGGTCCACGCCCGGCGGGGCCGCCAGACGGACCGCCCAGGTCGTGCCCATGGTCTCGCCGGCGAAGTCGCGGACAAGGCTTGAAGGCGGCCGCGCCGGCGCCTTGCCGTGGGTC
>JAXHTU010000186.1:0-2305 GCA_034189955.1 Pseudomonadota bacterium
CAGGCGTCGACGGCGGCGTCCAGGGCGTTGGCCTGGATGAATTCACGGCGCGGCTCGACCACGTCGCCCATCAGCTTGGCGAACAGGTCCGAAGCGTCTTCCTGATGCTCGACATTGACCTGCAGCAGGGTGCGGGCGTTGGCGTCGAGGGTGGTCTCCCACAGCTGCTCCGGGTTCATCTCCCCCAGACCCTTGTAGCGCTGGATGGCGAGGCCCTTCTTGCCGGCCTCCAGCACCGCCTCGAGCAGGTCCAGCGGCCCCCGGATGGTCACGGCCTTGTCCTTGCGGCGATAGACGGCCGGCTTTTCGAACAGCCCCTCGAAGGCGGTCGCGCGCTCCGCCAGACGACGGGCGTCCAGCGAGCGGATCAGCGCCTCCTCGAGCACGATGCGCTCGGTGACGGCGCGGCGCACGCGCTCGAACACCACGGCTCCCTGGGCGCCTGGCGAGCCGGCCCAGTCGCCGTCGCCTTCCTCGGCGTAGAGGTTGAGGCGGGCCGCGGCCTTCGACGGATCGGCGGCCTCCTCGTCGAACAGGCCGGCCAGCGCCGCCTGCTCCACAGCAAAGGCCGGTGCGCGCTGCGACAGCCGGTCGACGCCGGCCTTGAAGGCCTTGGCCTCGCGCACCAGCGCCTGGAGGTCGAGGCCGACGCGGCGCTCGCCGTTGGGCAGGTCCAGCTCGGCCTCGGAGGAGCCTTCCTCGATCAGATAGGAGTCCATCTCCGACTGGTCCTTGAGGTAGCGCGACTGCTTGCCCTTGGAGACTTTGTAGAGCGGCGGCTGGGCGATGTAGACGTGGCCGCGCTCGATCAGCTCGGGCATCTGGCGATAGAAGAAGGTCAGCAGCAGGGTCCGGATGTGGGCGCCGTCGACGTCGGCGTCGGCCATCAGGATGATCTTGTGGTAGCGCAGCTTGTCAGCGTTGAAATCGTCCCGGCCGATCCCGGTGCCCAGCGCAAGGATCAGGGTGCCGATCAGGTCGGACGACAGCATGCGGTCGAAGCGGGCGCGCTCGACGTTGAGGATCTTGCCCCGCAACGGCAGGACGGCCTGGTTCTCGCGGTTGCGCGCCTGTTTGGCCGAGCCGCCGGCGGAATCGCCCTCGACGATGAACAGTTCGGACTTGGCCGGATCGCGTTCCTGACAGTCGGCCAGCTTGCCGGGCAGGGAGGAGATTTCCATGGCCGACTTGCGCCGGGTCAGGTCGCGGGCCTTGCGCGCGGCCTCGCGGGCGGCGGCGGCCTCGATGATCTTGGCGACGACCTGTTTGGCTTCGACCGGGTGTTCCTCGAACCAGGTCGACAGGCCCTCGGAGCACAGGCCCTCGACGGCGGGACGCACCTCCGAAGAGACCAGCTTGTCCTTGGTCTGGGAGCTGAATTTCGGGTCCGGCACCTTGACCGACAGCACGCAGGTCAAACCCTCGCGGGCGTCCTCGCCCGAGACCGAGACCTTTTCCTTCTTGGCCGCCCCGGCGGCGTCGATATAGCCGCCCATGACCCGCGTCAGGCTGGCGCGGAAGGCCGACAGGTGCGTGCCGCCATCCCGCTGGGGGATGTTGTTGGTGAAGCACAGCATGGTCTCGTGGTAGCTGTCGTTCCACCACAGGGCGAGATCGATCTCGATCCCTTCCTTCTTGCCCCGGATGACGATCACGTCCTTCAGGATCGGCGTCTTGGACTTGTCCAGATGGCGCACAAAGGCCTCGACGCCGCCCTCGTAGTGCAGGATTTCCTCGAACGGTTCGACGCCGCGATGGTCCTGCAGCTTGATGACCACGCCCGAGTTCAGGAAGGCCAGCTCACGCAGCCGGTGCTCGAGCGTCTTCAGGTCGAAGTCGATGTGGGCGAAGGTGGTGACCGAGGGGAAGAAGGTGACCTCGGTGCCCGACAGGACCTTGCCGTTGTCGCGCAGGGGCGCGTCGCCGGTGACACGCAGGCTCTCGACCGTGTCGCCGCGCTCGAAGCGCATCTCGTGGCGTTTGCCGTTGCGGTAGATGACCAGTTTCAGCCAGTCGGACAGGGCGTTGACGACCGAAACGCCGACGCCGTGCAGCCCACCCGAGACCTTGTAGGAATTCTGGTCGAACTTACCGCCGGCGTGCAGCTGGGTCATGATGACCTCGGCGGCCGAGACGCCCTCCTCGCCGTGGATGTCCGTGGGGATGCCGCGACCGTTGTCGGTCACCGTGACCGAGCCGTCGGCGTTGAGGATGACCTGGACCAGGTCGGCGTGGCCGGCGAGGGCCTCGTCGATGGCGTTGTCGACCACCTCATAGACCATGTGGTGCAGGCCCGAGCCGTCGT
>JAXHTU010000187.1:0-2291 GCA_034189955.1 Pseudomonadota bacterium
CATCCCCACACGGATGAACACGGCGCGGGACCAGTTTCGCGTCGGCGTGAGATGTCTGATCGAGAGAACGACCCCAGCCCGGGCGGCCCCCAGCCGCACGGGACAGGAGAAGTCGTCCCCGGTTCAGGCCGCTCGAAGGGCGTCAGGTGATGGATTCTTATACGGGTGGCTAAGACTATGGCAGGGGGCGCGCAAATGGCGGGGATGACCGATCCGGATCGTATCTGGACCGAGGCGGCGGGTCGCCTGCGCAGCGAGATCGGCGAGGGTGCGTTCAGCTCCTATATCGCCCCCTCGGCGGTGCGGGCCGACGGCGCGGGCCAACTGATCCTCGTCACCCCGACCGCCTATGCCCGCGACTGGGTGCGCAAGAACGCCCTGCGCCGGATGAACGAGCTGTGGCTGGGCCTCGACGGCCTTGCCCGCCATCTCGAGGTCCGGTGCCGGGCCGAGATGGGTTCGGTCGCCCCCGCCTCCCAGGTCGCCGCCGGCCGCGCCGAGGCCCCGGTCGCCGCCAATGTCGTGCCGATGGCGACCGTCGGTCCCGTCGCCGACGGCGCCCGCGCCGTGCGCGCCGCCGGCCTGCAGGAGCGGCTCAATTTCGACAGCTTCGTGGAAGGCCAGGGCAACGCCTTCGCTCTCGCCATCGCCCGCCAGGCCGCCTGCTGGGCCGACGGTCATTTCAATCCGATCTTCTTCTGCGGCCCCTATGGCTACGGCAAGACCCACCTGCTCAACGCCATCGCCTGGGAGGCCCAGCGCCTGCGGCCGGACGCGAAGGTCGTCTATCTGACCGCCGAACGCTTCCTGTCGACCTTCGTGCGCGCCATGCAGGACCGCTCGACCGCCGCCTTCAAGGAAAGCCTGCGCGGCGCCGACATGCTGCTGATCGACGACGTCCAATTCGTCGGCGGCAAGGCCTCGACCCAGGAGGAGCTGCTGTCGACCCTGACCGCCCTGATCGAGGACGGCAAACGCATCATCCTGTCGGCCGACCGCCCGCCCATGGCCCTGACAGAGGTCGAGCCGCGCCTGCGCAGCCATCTCGCGTCGGGCCTGACCTGCCCGGTCGAGCCGGCCGATCGCGCCCTCAAGCTGGCCGTCGCCCGCAGCCGCATCGCCGCCCTCGCCAATCTCGGCGTCGTCTCCGGCGAGGCCCGCCCCGACGTGCTGGAGCACCTCGTCGATCGCACCCCCGGTTCGATGCGCGAGCTGGAAGGGGCGGTGAACACCCTGGCCGCCGTCGCCGGCGCCCGGCTGTCGGCCCTGACCGTCGACGAGACCCAGACCCTGCTCGGCTCGGCCCTGCGCGGCGGGCCCGAGCGCCGCATCACCGTCGACGAGATCCAGAAGACCGTCGCCGACCATTTCACCCTCAAACAGGCCGACCTGCTGAGCGAACGCCGCACCCGCGCCGTGGCCCGTCCGCGCCAGATCGCCATGTGGCTGTGCAAGCAGCACACGACCCGTTCTTATCCCGACATCGGGCGCCGCTTCGGCGGGCGCGATCACACCACGGTCCTGCACGGCGTGCGCAAGATCGAGGAGCTGATGGCCCTCGACGACCAGATCGCCCGAGACGTCGAGGCGCTGACGCGGAAGCTGAGGGGCTGAGGTCGCAGGCAGCAGGCGGCAGGCAGCAGGCAGCAGGCAGCAGTAGCCACAGGTTATCCACCGCGCTCAAGGCCCCTTCCCTGCTGCCTGCTGCCTGTTGCCTGTTGCCTTCCTTGCTCCCCGCCGCCAATCCGCTAGTGTCCAAGGCCCTCTATACGCGGTGGCGCTTCTGAGTCGCCGCACCCCGGGCGAGACCACATGCAGCTGACCATCGAACGATCCGCGCTCCTCAAGGCCCTCGGGCATGTGCAGAGCGTGGTCGAGCGCCGCAACACCATTCCGATCCTGTCCAACGTCCTGCTCAGCGCCGGCCGCGACAAGCTCAGCTTCGCCGCCACCGACCTCGACATGGAGATGGTCGACGAGGCCGAGGCCCAGGTGAACGTCGAGGGCCAGATCACCGCCCCGGCCCACACCCTGTACGAAATCGTCCGCAAGCTGCCCGAGGGAGCCGAGGTCTCGCTCAGCTACAATGGCGACGACCCCCGTCTGGTGGTCCAGGCCGGCCGTTCGAAATTCAACCTGCCGGTCCTGCCGGCCGGCGACTTCCCGGTCATGTCGACCGACACCTCGGGCACGCGTTTCGCCCTGCCCAAGGAAGACTTGGCGCGGCTCATCGACAAGACCCGGTTCGCCGTCTCGACCGAGGAGACGCGCTACTATCTGAACGGCCTGTA
>JAXHTU010000188.1:0-2267 GCA_034189955.1 Pseudomonadota bacterium
GGGAGTCGCGGCGCGCTTGCCGTCTTCACCTTGGGGAGGGGCCCCGACCATGAAGTGCCTCCGGGACGCCGCACGACGCGGTTCCCATCAAACGAGCGGCGAGCCTTTAGGCCCTTTCCTCCGCCGGTTCAATCGTGCTGCAGGTGCGAAGTCGAGGCGGCGGCTGAACAGGCGGTTCCGCCGGGCGGAAAAGCGCGGCCTCGTGAAAGCCAAGCTGTTTGTTAAAGCCCTCGGGTCATCCTATCTTGGGGATAACGCCATGTCAGACAGTCAACGATTTCCCGTCGCCGCCCACGCCCTGGCCTATCTGGCCCACAAGGGCGCCTACTCGCCGGCCGAGGCCGCGCCGAGCGCGATTCTGGCCGCCTCGGTGCCGACCAATCCGGTGGTGGTGCGCCGGGTCACGGCCCTGCTGGCGAAGGCCGGGCTGATCGCCACCCGTCCGGGCGCCTCGGGCGGGGCCTGGCTGCTGCACCGGCCGGAGACCATCACCCTCGATGTGGTGCTCAAGGCGGTGAACGGCTGCGCCCACCTCGGTTCGCCGCCGGCCGGGGCCAAGGGCTGCCCGGTCAGCGAGCACATTCCCCGCCAGGTGGCCAAGGCCCTGACCGCCGCCGACCAGGCCGCGGGCGTGGCCCTGTCGAAGATCACCATCGCCGACCTGCTGGCCGAGAATCCGCCGTCGCTGGCGGCCTTCGCCCCGCACGCGGCCTGTCCCGTGGCCGCCTGAGCCGGCGATGAGATCGACCGTTCGCCGAACGGTGCTGATCACGGGCGCGTCCGCCGGCATCGGCGCGGCCCTCGCCCGGGTGTTCGCCGACCGGGGCTGGGATCTGATCCTGACCGCCCGCCGCGAGGCCCCGCTGAGGGCCCTGGCGGCCGAACTGGCCGGGCGGGGCGCGACCGTCGACCTCATCCTCGAAGACCTCGCCGACCGCGCCGCCCCGCGTCGCCTGTTCGACGCCGTCGCGGCGCGCGGCCTGACCGTCGACGGCCTCGTCAACAACGCCGGCTTCAGCCGCACGGCGGGCTTCATCGAGACCGATCCCGAGGCCCACGCGGCCATGATCCGGGTCATGCTGACCGCCCCGGTCGAGCTGGCGCGGCTGTTCGCCCCCGGCATGGTCGGGCGGGGGTATGGCCGCATCCTCAATGTCGCCTCCCTGGCGGGGCGAATGCCGGCGACCGGCGGCGACACCCTGTACGGGCCGATCAAGGCGTTTCTCATCAAGGCCTCGCAGGGGCTGCATCTGGAGCTGCGCGGAACCGGCGTCCACGTCACCGCCCTGTGCCCCGGCTACACCCTGACCGAGTTCCACGACATGAATGGAACCCGTTCGGAGGTGTCGGCGGCCTATCCCGGCTGGATGTGGCAGACGGCGGAGCATGTGGCGCGGGTCGGCCATGCCGCCGTCGAGGCGAACCGGCCGGCGGTGACGCCGGGGGTGATGAACAACCTGCTGGCGGGCCTCGCCAAACACCTGCCGGACCGGCTGGCCCTGGCCATGGTCGGCGGCCATGCGAAACGGCTGAAGCGGATCTGACGCCCTCTAGTGCCCGCCCGTCGGATAGGGCGTGGTGGCGATCGAGCTGAACATGCCGGGGATGGCCTCGGACAGGCCGGACAGCATGAACTGGATGGCGAGGGCGCAGAGGATCAGGCCCAGCACCCGCACGATCACCGCCATGCCGACGTCGCCGAGCAGGCGGCTCAGCGGACCGGTCAGGGCGAAGCAGACGAAGCTGACGAAGCCGACCGCGCCGATGGCGGCGAGGGCGGCCACGGTCCCGGCCGGGCCGATCTGCTGGCCCTCGCCGGCGACGATGATGACGGTCGAGATGGCCCCGGGCCCGATCACCAGCGGGATGGCGAAGGGCACGATCAGCCGCTTGAACCGCCGCCGGGCGTAGCCGCGCACATCGAGGGCGTCGGTCGAGGCGTCGGCGTCGGCGAACATCTTGAGGAAGTCCTCGCGCACCATGTCGAGGCCGAGCAGCAGCAGCAGTATGCCGCCGGCGATGCGGAAGGCGGCCATGGAGATGCCGAAGAACTGCAGGAGCGCCAGGCCGGTGAACAGGAAGAAGGCGAGGAAGACCACGGCGAACAGGCAGATCAGGGCCGAGACCGAGATGCGCTGGCGCAGGGTCGCGCCGGCCGTGGCGGCGGCGAAGATCGGCAGATTGCCGATCGGATCCATCAGGGCGAACAGGGCCACGAACAGGTTGACGCCCAGATCGACCGCGTCCATGTGCTGACCTCGCCCTGC
>JAXHTU010000189.1:0-2217 GCA_034189955.1 Pseudomonadota bacterium
CCGCCTCGGGCCGCGAGATCCCTTATGTGATCACAGGCCGCCGTCCCGGCGACATCGCCACCTCGCTCGCCGATCCCGCGGTCGCCGCCGACCGGCTGAACTGGCGCGCCAGCCGCGCGCTCGACGAGATGTGCGCCGACGCCTGGCGCTGGCAGCGCGGCCGCAACCGCTGAGGCCTCAGACCACGGCCGGCAGCCGCAGCGTCACGTCCATCCCGATGCCGTCCTTCTGGCGCCGCAGCATCGCGTCGAGATGCGCCTGCGCGCCCGCCGCCACCGCCGCCGAGGGCCGGATCTCGTCGAAGAGCCGCGAAGCGAAGCGCGCCGCCCGGTCGGTGTCGGGCTGGACCGCGAAGACATAGGTGCCCAGAAGCTGGCCCACCATCCGCGCGTAAAGCCCGCGCCTAAGCCCGATCCAGGGCAGTTGCCGCGCCTTTTCCAGGTCGAGCCGCACGGGCTGGCCGTTGCGGACGACGATGTTCACCATCGAATGGTCGAAGTCGATCACCCGCGCCCGCGCCAGGCGCCCGGTCATCGCGATCACCTCGTCCTCGAAGCGCGTCACCGCCGCCTCGTCGCCCGCCGCGATCATGCGCTTGAGGTATTGCGTCGCCGTCTCGCAGTCGCCCAGGTCCTCCATCGCCATCGCGTCGGTATAGCCGCCGGCGTTCGGCGCGGCGCGGTCGTGTGCCAGCGCCAGGGGGGCGGGGACGCCGAGCCGCTCCATCAGCCTCAGATTGCGGAACTCGTAGCGCGCGGCGGTCTGACCGAGGATCCGGCGCAGCGCACCCCGGGGGCCGGGGCGGGCCCAGAGCTTGACGATCACCGGCGCGCCCCCGGGTGTCCGGGCCCGCACCACGAGGCGGAAATCCCGCTTCGAGACCACCTCGGCCGCGTCCAGATCGTGGCAGGTCTCGGCGATCAGCCGGCGGGCGTCTTGGGGTGTGGGAACCATCCCACGCCCGCTAGCATGCGGCCCCCGCGACTGTCGAGCGGCATTGCCACCGCCGCCTGCGCTCCGCTACGACTGGGAGGCGATTCCAGTGCGTTTTGTAAGGAATGATTTCATGACCATCGGTGTGCAGGCGGCTCCGCGCGACCACGGCGGGGCGGCATGAAGGTCTTCATTCTCACGACCGATTTCACGGCCGAGAGCCCGCCCTGGATCAACATCTTCTGGCCGCACTACAACGCCATCCGCGCGTCGGTCCCGACGGTGCTTCTGACCACGCCCAATGGCGCAGAAGAGCCGACCTTTCAGGAGAAGCTGGCCGAGAGGCGGCGGCGGAAGGCCGACGCGAAGCGCCTCCAGGCGACGATCGAGGCCGAGCTCGACCCCTCGGGGCCGAACCTGCTGCTGGTCTGGGCGCTGAGACGGCGCGACATCGACCGTGCGACGCTGATCGAACCCCTCTGGGACCGCTTCAGCCACAAGGTCCTGACCATCGTCGACAACCTTCAGGCGCGGCACACCACCGACCATGCCAGGGGTCGCTATGACCGCGTCACCTCGTTCTGCGGCGATCTTGCGCGGGACTACGAAAAGACGCTCGGCATCCCCGCGCTGCACTTCCCGCCGCACACCGACGCGCTGACCTTCGCCACCCCCGGTCCCTACCGGCCGATCGACCTGTTCCTGGTCGGGCGGCGCGACATGGGCATCTGGCCGCAGATCCACCACCACTTCAACGCGCCGGGCCGGAACCGCCTGTCGGTCGACTTCGTCTCGCGCACGCGCAACACCCGCGACGACAGCGAGGCCGAGTTCCGCGGGCTGATCGGGGGCTATGGCAAGGCGAAGGCGGCCTTCGCCTTCGATCCCGCACGGCTCGACCGCTTCCATTCGCGTTCGCCCCTGACCGAAAGATGGGTCCACGCCTGGACCTCGGGCTGCACGGTGATCGGATCGGCCCCGACCGGGGCTGGGGTGGCCGAGGCGACCGACTGGCCCGAAGCGACGATCAATCTGCCGACCACGGGGCCGGAGGCGATCGAGGCGGTCGAGGCGATCCTGGCGGACGAGGAGGGCCTCGCCCGCCGCAGGGTCAGAAACGTTGCAGAGGCGCTCCGCCGGCACGATACCCGCCATAGGCTCGCGCGTCTTCTGGACGAGCTCGGGCTTCCCCGGACAGCGGCGCTCGAGGAAGGTCTGTCAGACCTCCGGAGCCGGGCTGACGCGATCGAACGCGGCTGAGGCCGGCGAAAAGCGCCAGGTCCT
>JAXHTU010000019.1:0-37927 GCA_034189955.1 Pseudomonadota bacterium
CTGGTCGCGGTGGATTGGGATGGCTCCCGCCTGCTGGTGGCGGTGTCCGACACCGGCTGCGGCATCCCGGCCGACCGGCTCGCCCAGGTGTTCAACAGTTTCGAACAGGCCGACGTCGGCACCACCCGCCGCCACGGCGGCACCGGCCTGGGCCTGTCGATCAGCCGAAAGCTGGCCGAGATCATGGGCGGGAGCCTGAGCGTCGCCAGCGTCGAGGGACAGGGCTCGACCTTCAGCCTGTCGCTGCCGATGACGGCGATCGAAAGCCCGGCGCTTCGGCCGGAACGGCAGGTCGAGGTCGCGGGCTCCCTGCAAGGCCGGTCGATCCTCGCCGCCGACGATCATGAGGTGAACCGGCGCATCCTGGCCCTGCTGCTCGAGCCGCACGGCTGCCGGCTCACCCTCGTCGAGAACGGGGCCGAGGCGGTGGAGGCGGCGTCGCTGGACCGGTTTGACGCCGTCCTGATGGATATGCAGATGCCGGTCATGGACGGGCTGGAGGCGACGCGGCGGATTCGTCAGGGGCCCGTCAATGGCGACACGCCGGTGATCGCCCTGACCGCCAACGCGCTGGACAGCCATCGCGCGGCCTGGGACGACGCGGGGGTCCACGCCTTCCTGACCAAGCCGATCGATCCGGTGCTGCTGGCCCGGACCCTTGCCGAGGCCTGCGCCGCCGGGCCGCGGGAGCCGGTCGCCCGCGTGATCGTCTAGATCAGGCCCAGCGCGCCAACGCCTCGTCCAGCGAGACCGGGTCCGGCTGCGGGGCAGGACGGTGCGCCTCACCGTCGAACCGGGGGGCCGGTCCGGGCTGAACCACGCCCGCGTTCGTGAAGGTCGCCCGCGCCGCATTGTGCGGATGGCCGGGCGCCTCGCGCAGGGTCAGCACCGGGGTGACGCAGGCGTCCGTGCCGGCGAACCGGTCCCCCCAATCGTCGCGGTCGCGGGTGGCGAAGACGGCGGCGAGGCGGGCGTGCAGCGCCGGCCAGGCCGACAGATCGAATTGCGGCGCCTCAGCCGCCGGGATGCCCAGCCCGGCCAGCAGGGCGGCGTAGAACTGCGGCTCCAGCGCGCCGACCGCGACGAACCGGCCGTCGCGGCAGGCGTAGCAGCGGTAGAAGGGCGCGCCTCCGTCCAGCAGATTGGCCCCCCGCGCCTCGCTCCACAGGCCCCGCGCGCCGAGCGCGTGGAACAGGCTGGTCAACAGGGCCGAGCCGTCGGTCATGGCCGCATCGACCACGCGCCCGCGCCCCGTCTGTTTCGCCTCGAGCAAGGCCGCCAGCACGCCGGTGACCAGCAGCATGGCCCCGCCGCCGTAGTCGCCCACGATATTGAGCGGCGGCCGCGGCGGCCGGTCCGGCTCGCCCATCATCGACAGGGCCCCGGACAGGGCGATGTAGTTCAGATCGTGCCCGACCTCGTTCGCCATCGGCCCGGTCTGGCCCCAGCCGGTGACCCGCCCGAACACGAGGCGGGGGTTCAGCCCGGCGCAGACCGCAGGGGACAGGCCCAGCCGCTCCATCACGCCGGGTCGGAACCCCTCGATCAGGGCGTCGGACGCGCCGACCAGGTCGCGCACCCGGGCCAGATCGCCCGGGTTCTTGAGATCGACGGCCACGGCGGGCCGGCCCCGGTGCAGCACCTCGCCGCCGACCTCGCTGAACACCGGCGCGCCGGCCGAGGCGCTGCGGGTCAGGCGCAGGACGTCCGCCCCCAGATCGGCCAGGACCATGCCGGCGAAGGTCACCGGCCCGAGGCCGTCGAACTCGAGGATCCGCAGTCCGAAGAGGGGTTTCATGGGCTTATCCCTAGCCTTGACCGTTCCGACCGTCGAGGCAGCCCTTGACCCCGCCGCCGCTTTGCAACAGAAGGCCGGTCGCTGGTCTCGCCGACCGGCGTGGTATGCGCCCTTAGCTCAGTTGGTTAGAGCATCTGACTTTTAATCAGAGGGTCCTCGGTTCGAGCCCGAGAGGGCGTACCACCCCTTCTCCAGGAACAAGCGGGCGGACGCCTTGTTGTCGAAAGACAGTGAAGGAGTTTTCGCCATGCCCCATCAGAACGTCGATTCCGCCACCGCCACGGCCCAGAACGCGGCGACCGATCCGGTCGGCCCCGGTGACCAGACCAGGGCGGGCGGCGACAAGCGACAGCCCGAACCACACAGCTACGCCGCGCCTGACGTCGCCGAGTCGACCCTGGCGCCGCCCGCCGCCGGCGAGGTCGCCGACTTCATGGACGAAGGCGACGCCCTCGGGCCGGACGAAGTCCAGCAAGGTGGGACGAATCGCAACCGGCCAGCCAACACCGAGGCGGATCGGGGGCAGGGCCCCAGGACGCGCGAAGCCAATCGCAACATCGCAAGGTCGGGAACCGCGGAGTAACTCGCGGCCGCGGCCATCGGTGTCTTCCAGTCCAGCCAGGAGCGTGGTTGAAGACGCCATGCGCCACTTCGCCCTTCTCGCACCGGCCTGTCTGATCCTGTCGGGCTGTGGCGCCGCCATGGACGGGGCGCGGGATTTCGGCGCCGGCGTAGGCGGGGCGGCGACGGCCCCCCTCGACGATCTGAACCTGCGCCGCCAGCATATCCCGACGGTCCTGCTGCAGGCCGAGGCCAACCCCTATGACCTGCGCAATCTGGATCAGTGCTCCACCATCGGCGCCGAGATCATCCGTCTGAACGGCGCCCTAGGACCTGACTCGGACGAGCCGCCGGCGCCCGACGGTTCGACCATGGGCGAGCGGGCGGCCGACGCCGCGTCAAAGGCGGCATTGGACGCCATCCGCGACACGGCCACCGACTTCATCCCGGGCCGCAGCTGGATCCGCCGGCTGTCGGGGGCGGAACAGCATAGCCGCAATGTGCAGTCGGCGATTCAGGCCGGGCGGATGCGTCGCGCCTTCCTGAAAGGCGTCGGGATGAACCGCAACTGCGCTCCCCCGGCCGCGCCGTCATGGTTCCGGCCGCGGGGCCGGGCCCAGCGCTAGCCGCCGCTGGGGACCTGCCGGGCGTGGAAGTCGCGGCGGAAGGCCTCGAACCGACCCTGGGCGATCGCCGTCCGCATGGCCGCCGTCAGGGCCTGGAAATAGGCGATGTTGTGCCAGCTCAGCAGCACCTTGCCGAGGATTTCGTCGGCCCGGACCAGGTGGTGCAGATAGGCCTTCGAATAGTCGGTCGAAGCGGGGCAGGGGACGTCGGGATCCAGCGGGTCCTGATCCTCGGCGAAACGGGCGTTCTTGAGGTTGATCGGCCCCGTCCACGTCCAGGCCTGACCGTGGCGGCCGGCCCGGGTCGGCAGGACGCAGTCGAACATGTCGACCCCGCGCGCGACCGCCTCGACCAGATCGATCGGCTTGCCGACCCCCATCAGATAGCGCGGCCGGTCGGTGGGCAGCATCTCGGGGGCGTAGTCCAGCACCTCGCACATGGCCTGATGACCCTCGCCGACGGCCAGGCCGCCGATGGCGTAGCCGTCGAAGCCAGTTCCGATCAGCCGCTCGGAGGACTCGCGGCGCAGGTTTTCGAAGGTCGAGCCCTGCTGGATGCCGAACAGGGCCTGGGTCTCGCGAGTCCCGAAAGCCGCCTTCGACCGCGCGCCCCAGCGGGCCGACAGCTCCATGGCGGCGCGGGCGGCGGGCTCCTCGGCGGGCCATGAGACGCACTGGTCCAGCTGCATGGAAATGTCGGCGCCGATGCGGTCCGCCTGGATCTCGACCGACCGTTCGGGACTGAGCACATGTTTCGAGCCGTCGATATGGCTGGAGAAGGTGACAGCGTCCTCCTTCACCTTCGAGATGCCGGCCAGGGACATGACCTGGAAACCGCCGCTGTCGGTCAGGATGGGTTTGGTCCAGCCCATGAATTTGTGCAGCCCGCCCAGCCGCTCCATCCGCTCGGGCCCGGGTCGCAGCATCAGATGGTAGGTGTTGCCCAGCAGGATGTCGGCGCCGGTCTGGGCGACCTGATCGACCGTCATCGCCTTGACCGTGGCGGCGGTGCCGACCGGCATGAAGGCCGGCGTGCGGATGTCGCCGCGCGGGGTCTTCAGCACCCCGGTGCGGGCGCGGCCTTCGGTGGCGGAGATGTCAAAGGGAAAGGGCATCAGGCGGCGCGGAATAGCAGGCTGCCATCGCCGTAGGAATAGAAGCGGTAGCCATCCTTTACGGCGTGGGCATAGGCCGCCTTCATCGTCTCCAGCCCGGCGAAGGCGCTGACCAGCATAAACAGGGTGGATTTCGGCAGGTGGAAATTGGTCATCAGCACATCGGCGGCGCGGAAGCGGTAGCCGGGGGTGATGAAGATGGCCGTGTCGCCGTGGAAGGGTCGGACCTCGCCATCTTCGGTCGTGGCGCTCTCGAGCAGGCGCAGGCTGGTGGTGCCGATGCAGACGATCCGGCCGCCGACGGCGCGCACGGCGTTCAGGGCGGCGGCGGTTTCAGCGGACACCTCGCCCCATTCGCTGTGCATTTTATGGTCGGCGGTGTCGTCGGCCTTGACCGGCAGGAAGGTGCCGGCCCCGACATGCAGGGTCACGGCGTGGGTCGAGACGCCCTTCGCCTCGATCGCCGCCATCAGGCCCGGAGTGAAATGCAGACCCGCCGTCGGCGCGGCGACCGAGCCGTCCCATTTCGCGAACAGGGTCTGGTAGTCCGACCGGTCGCGGTCGTCTTCGGCCCGCTTCGCCGCGATGTAGGGGGGCAGGGGCATGACGCCGATGTCGCGGATCGCCTCGTCCAGGATCGGCCCGGCGAGGTCGAAGCGCAGGACGACGAGGCCGTCCTCGCCCTTGTGGATGACGGTCGCGTCGAGGCGGCCGAGGAGGCAGGCGCCGTCGGTTTCGCTGCCGAAACGAATGCGGTCTCCCGCCTTGATCCGCTTGCCCGGCTTCATGAAGGCCGACCAGACGTCCGGGGCGTCGCGGTGATGCAGGGTCGCCTCGACCGCGACGGTCAGGGTCTCGCCCTCGGGGCCAATCCGCTCGCGCACCCCCGACAGCCGGGCCGGGATCACCCGGGTGTCGTTGAACACCAGGGCGTCGCCGGGCCGCAGGAAGTCCGGCAGGTCGCGGATGATCCGGTCCTCCAGCCCGCCGCCGCGCACCACGAGCAGACGCGCGGAATCGCGCGGCTCGGCGGGGCGGAGCGCGATCCGGTCGTCCGGCAGGTGGAAGTCAAAATCGGCGGTCTTCATCAGGCGGCGCAAAGGCCACGGCGCCGGGGCCCGGTCAAGGGCGGCCCGCTATTGCTCCTGACCGCCGTAGCGGTGTTCCGCCGAGACGTAGTGACGGTCGAGATCGGCCGGATCGATCCGATGTCCCGTGGCCTCGGCGACCACGTCTGCGATGTCGTCATTGGTCTTGCCGGTGTCGCGCATCTGCTCGATCTCGTCGCTGATCATCTGGACGAACTCGGAGACCTCGAACCGTTCTTCGCCCAGGCCCAGCACCTGTCGCAGGCTGCGTTGGGCCGCGATGGCCTCGTCGAGGGTGAAAGTCAGTTGGTCGGTCATGGCGCCTTCTCCGTTGAGGCCGAACAACCGTCTGGCCGGACGGAGGTTGCAGGAAGCCCGTGAACCCTATGCGCGCAGGCGGGTTGGACGGGCATGGATATCGCCAGTTTCCTTCCCTCCGTTCTCATCGGCGCCGTCGCCAGCGCCCGTTCGATGACCCCCATGGCGGCGCTGGCCGGGGCGCATCTGGCCGGCCGCAAGATCCCGGGCCGCCTCGTCCTGCTGGGTCAGCCGCTGTTCACGGCCGGGGCTCTGGCCATGGGCGTTGGCGAGCTGGCGGGCGACAAGATGAAGTCGGCCCCCGACCGGACGGTCTTCCTGGGCCTGTTGGCGCGGATCATGAGCGCGGGCATCGCCGGGGCGGCCCTGGCGCCGCGGGGGCGGGAGCGGGCAGGGGCCGGTCTGGCGGTCGCCGCGGCCGTGCCGCTGGCGTACCTGACCCTGAAAGGCCGCAAGCGGGCGATGGACCGGATCGGCCAGACCCGAAGCGGGTTGATCGAGGACGCCCTGATCGTCACCGCGGGGGTCGCTGTCGTGGCCTTCGCCACGGGCCGTCGCCAGCGCCCTTTGCGTTGACCGGGCGACCGGGAGACGGCAAAGCCCTCCCATGCTGCAGAACCTCGAAACCCTCGCGCGCGAGGCCAGATCCTGGCCTTTCGAACAGGCCCGCAATCTTCTCGCCCATGTGCTGAAGAAGCGGCTGTCCGACGCCGAGCGAAACGCCGCCAAACTGCTGATCGACGCCGGCAAGGCGGACGAGGCGCTGGCGACCTTCGAGGCCCTGCAAAAGCCCGTCATCTTCGAGACGGGCTACGGCCCGTCCGGCCTGCCGCACATGGGCACCTTCGGCGAGGTGGCGCGTACGACCATGGTGCGCAACGCCTTCCGCGCCCTGACGGGGGACCACTGGCCGACACGGCTGATCGCCTTCAGCGACGACATGGACGGGTTGCGCAAGGTTCCCGAGGGCATTCCCAACCCGGAGATGCTGGTCGAGGACCTGCACAAGCCGCTGACCGTGGTGCGCGACCCGTTCGGAACCCACGACAGCTTCGGCGCCCACAACAACGCCCGCCTGCGCGCCTTCCTCGACAGCTTCGGCTTCGACTATGAATTCCTGTCCTCCACCGAACAGTACAGATCGGGCCGGTTCGACGCGACCCTGCTGACCCTGCTGGAGCGGTTCGACGCGGTGCAGGCGATCATGCTGCCGACCCTCGGCGAAGAGCGGCGCGCCACCTATTCGCCCTTCCTGCCGGTCAGTCCCGTCACCGGCCATGTGCTTCAGGTCCCGACTCTGGAGCGCAACGTCGACAAGGGCACGATCGTGTTCGACGACCCCGCCGGCGGTCGCACCGAGCTCCCGGTCACCGGCGGCCATGTTAAGCTGCAGTGGAAGCCGGACTGGGCCATGCGCTGGACGGCGCTGGACGTCGACTACGAAATGTCTGGCAAGGACCTGATCGAGAGCGTGCGCGAGAGCTCCAAGGTCTGCCGGGCTCTTGGCGGCACGCCGCCTGAGGGGTTCAACTACGAGCTGTTCCTCGACGTCGAGGGCAAGAAGATCTCCAAATCCAAGGGCAATGGCCTGACGATGGAGCAGTGGCTGCGCTACGGCACGCCGGAGTCGCTGAGCTGGTATATGTTCCAGTCGCCGAAATCGGCCAAGAGCCTGCATTTCAACGTCATTCCCCGGGCCATCGACGACTGGATGACGGCGGTCGAGGCGTGGAAGACCCAGGAGCCGGCCAAGCGGATCGACAACGCCGTCTGGTCGATCCACTCGGGCACGCCGCCCGAGCACACCTCGCCGGTGTCCTTCGCCCTGCTGCTGAACCTCGTCGGCGTGGCCAATGCCTCGAACAAGGACCAGCTTTGGGCCTATTTCGCCAAATATCTGCCGGAGGCGACGCCGCGGACCGAGCCGCTGCTCGACCAGCTGATGGAGCGGGCGCTCAACTACTATGTGGACTTCGTGAAGCCGACGAAGGCCTATCGCCTGCCCGACGACAGGGAGAAGGCGGCGCTGCTGGATCTCGCCGGGCGTCTGAAAGCCCTGCCGGCCGACATCACCGACGGCGAAGTGATCCAGAACGAGGTCTACGCTGTCGGCAAGGACCATGGCTTCGAGCCCCTGCGCGGCTGGTTCGGGGCGCTGTATGAAGTCCTGCTCGGCGCCGCCCAGGGCCCCCGGTTCGGCTCGTTCGCGGCCATATACGGCCTGCCGCAGACGATCCGGCTGATCGAGGCCGGCGCCCGGGGCGAACTGGCCGGGACGTGACATGTCCGGCGCGTTCCGTGCGGCGCCGTACATGAACCGAATATAACGGCGGGGCTCCGGGAGCCTTCACCTTGGGCCGCGCATTATGTCTTCACATCGACCAACTCGATGAAGGAGATGAGCCATGTCGAAGAACAACAAGATCACCGTCGCCCTCGCTTCGGCCGCCCTGCTGGCCGGACTGGCCCCGATGGCCCTGCCGACCGCCGCCATGGCGCAACAGGCCAACGGCATCACCAACTGCGACGCCCCCGGCGGTCGCCAACAGACCGGCGCCATCATCGGCGCCCTGATCGGCGGACTCGCCGGCAGCCAGATCTCCAGCAATGAGCGCGGCCTCGGCGCCGTGGTCGGCGCGGGCGCCGGCGCCGCCGCCGGCTCCTACGTCGGCTGCAACCAGCAACGCGCCCGCCAGGCGTCCTCGTACAACTCGGACTACAGCTACAATAACAACGGCGGCGACAGCTACCGCACCACGTCGAACGTCCGCGTGCGCTCGGGTCCCGGCACCAACTACCGCCAGACCGGCAGCCTGTCGGCCGGCCAGTCGATCTCGATCGTCGGCTCTGAGGGCGAATGGGTTCAGCTGTCGAACGGCGGCTGGGTCAGCGCCCACTACGTCAGCCGGTAGTCTCGCGACATGACCACGAAAGGCCGCCCTCCGGGGCGGCCTTTTTCGCGTCGGCTACTGGCTGACCCAGACGATGCGACCCATCCAGACGATGTCGCGCCGGGCCACGACGCGCGGCTCATAGGCCGGATTGACCGAGGCGAGGGTCACGGCCCGCGCGGTCAGCGCCGCCACCTCCTTGGCCAGGGTTTCGCCGCCGGTGGTGCGCACCACCACCCGATCGCCCTTGCGGACGTGGGAGGCCTCGCGGTCGACGATGACGCGATCGCCCTCGCGATACAGCGGGACCATGGAATCGCCGGCGATGCGCAGGCTCAGCAGGGTCTCGCGCGGGCGCGGCAGTTCGGTCTGCTCCCAGCCGTCTCCGACGGGCAGGCCGGCGTCGTCGAAGAAGCCGTCCTGCCCCGCCTGGGCCATGCCCAGCATGGGGATGGTCACCGGCCGTTCGGGCGCGTCGTGGGCGAGGGCGGCGAACTCGCCCAGCGACACCCCGGTGGCGCGCAGGACCTGCGTCAGGCTTTCGGTCGAGGGCCAGCGCGGCCGGGGCGGTTCACCCGGGCCGAAGCGTTTGGACGGGTTGAAACTGGTCGCGTCCAGCCCCGCCCGCCGCGCCAGGGCCGAGGCGCTGATGCCCTCGCGACGCGCCAGGCCGTCGATCGCCTTCCACAGCTGGCCGTGAGACAGGGGCATGGCAGGCGGGTCCGCGGCGGCCGACGGCCGATTCGGTCGCAGATTAACCCGGGGCGATAGGAATATCCACCTATCCCGTTCGAGGGTCCTGTTCGATCCCGGCGAGGCCGCGGTCCCGCAACGACTGGAGGACGCCGAGGGCGAGGGCCAGAAGTATGCCGTAGGTGGCGAGGTTGATCACGGCGTAGAAGGCGACCAGGGGCGGGCGGACATCGATGACCGTCACCACGTGGATCATGACGATCAGCGACTGGCTCGCGCTGGCCCAGACCGGCCATGACCGCCGGCTTTTCCACGCCACGTCGGCGTAGGCGACCAGCAGAATGACGTCGAGGCCCATCAGGCTCCACTGCGAGCCGTAGAGGCGGGTCTCTTCCTGGACCAGCAGCGACGCCAGGGCTCCGAGCGCATAGATGCCGCCGCCGATCCGTTCGGGTTCGTCGCCCTTCAGGAAGGCGAAGGTGACGATCACCACGCCGATCGCGGTCCCGATCTGGGAATAGAGGGTGTCGAACACCGGCTATCGCTCCGTGCGGGTCGGATCCTACGGGACCGGGGGCCGGGCCGGGTCAGATCCCATGGCGGCCGCCCGACGCTCCTGCCACGCCCAGAAGGTGCCGATGGCCAGCGCCGCCAGCAGACCGTAATTCGACAGGTTGTTGACCGCGGCAAACGCGTTGGCGGGCGGGCGAAGATTGACCGCGATCAGAATGTGGCCGGTCACGATCAAGGCCTGAAAGGCCGCGGACCATACGGGCCAGGCCCGGCGGCTGTGCCAGCTCAGCCCGGCGAACACGACCAGAAGGACCATGTCGAGCGCCATACGGCCCCACAACGGGCTGGCCAGACCCCGATCTTCAGGGCTGAACAAGGCAGCCACCGCCACGAGAACGATGGCGGCGGCGCCGATACGTTCGGGCTCGTCGCCTTTGAGAAACGCAAAGCCGAGGACGAGGATGGTGAAGGCCCAGAGAGCCTGGGAGTAAATAGTCTCAGGCACAGAATCGCCCCCAAGCTTCATGCTTGGGGGCGAGAATGCCTCAAGTCAGCGGCTGCGGGAATGTTCGCTCGCCGACATTACCTCGAATTAAACTGCCCGAAGAAGATGCTCTCCACGGGGCTTCGGACGCTCACCCTCGGGGTATTTGTCCATCGGATCAGCGGCGTAGACACCGTAGCCGAGGCGGCGGTGGTCCTTGGCGAGCGCTTCGTGGCACGCAACCATGGCCTGACGGGCGGCGCCGAGAGCGGCGATGGCCTCCAGGGCCTTCGTCTGCGACTCCGACCCAACCACGGCCGAAAGGTTCAGGGCGGCCCGTGAGCCGATCATCGACTGAACCAACGTCGTCGCGCTCGTGAGGGCGGCGTCGACGGCCTTCTCAGTCTCTTTCAGATCCCCAGCGACGCTGGTGATAACCTGGGCCTTGTCCATGGAAGCCTCCAAACTGATACAGTAAATGAGAGCTTAACAGAAACCGCCGGCATTCGGTAGGGTTTTGTTCACCACGATTTCGATTAGGTCGCCTTCCGGACACACCCCTCCGATCGGCGGGGTGTCGCCGGGCTTGTCGAGCGGGCCGCCCGCCAGCGCCGGAAGGTCCAGCTTTCGGGCGAGGGCGGCCAGGGTGTGATGGGTCTGGACCAGATGGCCGCGAGCATCGGCCAGGGCGCTGATCGTCGCCGCCGCGCCGCTGAAGGCCCGTTGCCCGGCGACCGCCGACAGGCGGGCGTCGGTCCGGGCTTCCGGCAGGGCCGCGGCGAGGGCCGCGGCGTCCGCCATGGCCTGGTCGAGGGCCGCCTCGGCGGCGTAGAGGCGGGCGGCGAGCCCTTCGCCGATTCTGTGTCTGTTCATGTCGTCCTCCGTTGATGAAGCCTCATCCTGGAAGACGCAATCGCGCGTTACAATGACTTGCAACTAAAGGTCGTAAGTGGACACCAGGAAGTGGGCGGTGAGCGAGGCGATGGGCTGGGCCTCGTCCTCCTGCCAGGCTTCGGCCAGCACATGGGCGACGCGACGGCCGGCCTTGCTGATGCGGGCCCGGGCGTGGACGTCGACCGGCCGGCCGGGGCGCAGATAGGCGACGGTGACGTTGATCGGCCGGGGCAGGCGCAGGCGCGGGTACGACAGGGCGACCTGGGCCACCGCGGTCAGCTCCAGCAGCGCCGCCGTGGCCCCGCCGTGCAGGGCGGGCAGCATCGGATTGCCGATCAGCCGGTCCGCGAACGGCATGGTCACGGTCAGGCGGTCGCCGTCCTGGTCCGAGGTCAGGCCGAGGAAGCGCGCGTAGGGCAGGCGGTCCAGCAGCGGGCTCATTTCGCCGCCTCCGCCGCCGCTCGCGCACCGTCGCCCGGCGTCCGGCCGTCGCTGGCGCTGAGGATATAGGCCGCCTGGGCGGCGGCGACGGGATCGTCCGGTCCGTCCTCGAAGGCCCAGGCCCGGACGAAGGCGATGGAGTGGGTCAGCCGATAGCAGCGCGCCTCGGCGATCAGGTCCCGGCGCGGCTCGGCGGCGCGCATGTAGTCGACGCGCAGGTCGAGGGTGGCGATCGGCTCGAACCGGTCCAGGGCGATCCAGACCGCCAGGCCGCCGACATGATCCAGCAGGGCCGTGACCAGCCCGCCGGCCAGCACGCCGGTGTCCGGATCTCCGACCAGATCCTCGCGCCACGGCACACGAAGACGGACCCGGTCGCCCTCGAGGCCGTCAAAGATGAAGCCGAGGGCATGGGTGTGGGCCGCGCCGGCGGCGAGCTGGGGCAGAAGGGAGACGAGAGTCGAAGGAGCCATGGTCTGCTATCAACCGGTCGCGGGGCATGGACGCAAGGGCCGCTCGCGCGTTCCCGCCGGGTAACGAGGAGCTGTATTCGCGCCCATGATCCGATTCGAGGACCTGCTCAGGCCGACGCCGGCCGGCCTGTACTGCCCGCCCGGGGATTTCTACGTCGACCCGGTGCGACCCGTCGAGCGGGCGGTCATCACCCACGGACACTCCGACCATGCCCGGGCCGGCCACGGCGCGGTGCTGGCGACGCCGCAGACCCTGGCGATCATGGCCGAGCGCTACGGCGCCGACTTCGCCGCCCGCGAGCAGGCCGCGGCCCATGGCGAGACGACGTCGCACAATGGCGTTGAGGTGACCCTCGTCCCGGCCGGTCACGTTCTGGGCTCGGCCCAGGCGGCGATCCGCTGGAAGGGCGTGACCATGGTCGTCTCGGGCGACTACAAGCGCCGCCGCGACCCGACCTGCCTGCCGTTCGAGCCCGTGCCCTGCGACGTGTTCATCTCCGAGGCCACCTTCGGCCTGCCGGTCTTCGTCCATCCGCCCGACGGAGAGGAGATCGCCCGCCTGGTCCACTCGCTGCGGCAGTTCCCCGACCGGGCCCATCTGGTCGGGGCCTACGCCCTGGGCAAGGCGCAGCGCGTCATCCGGCTGTTGCGCGAGGCGGGCTGGGAGCGGCCGATCTATGTCCATGGCGCCCTGGAGCGGCTGAACCGTCTCTATGAGCGCGAGGGGATCGATCTGGGGCCGCTGGCCCCGGCGACCGGGTTGAAGCCCAACGCCCTCGGCGGAGAGGTGGTCATCGCCCCGCCGTCGGCCACCCAGGACCGCTGGGCGCGCCGCTTCGCCGATCCGGTGCTGGCCTTCGCCTCGGGCTGGATGGGCGTGCGGGCGCGGGCCCGGCAACGGGGCGTGGAGCTGCCGCTGGTGCTGTCGGATCATGCCGACTGGCCCGAGCTGATCGCCACCTTCACCGAGCTGCGGCCCGAGGAGGTGTGGATCACCCACGGCCGCGAGGAGGGGCTGCTGCGCTGGTGCGAGCTGAACGGACAGCGCGCGCGGGCCCTGCGGCTGGTCGGCTACGACGACGAGGACGAGGAGGCCGTTGCGGACCCGGCTGGCTAGGCCGCCGAGCGCGCCGGGCGGCGCCGGGCGGGCGCCTCGGCCGCGGCGGCGGCCGGCTCCAGCGCCGCATGCATGGCCATCCGCAACCGCTCGGGCTTGATCGGCTTTTCGACGACGGCGGCCATGCCGCAGGCCAGGTATTTGCGTGCGTCGTCGGGATCGGCGTTGGCGGTCAGGGCGACGATCGGAATGGCGCTGACCGGGCCGTCGAGGGCGCGGATCGCCTCCGTCGCCTGGACGCCGTCCATGCGCGGCATCTTGATGTCCATCAGCACCAGGTCGAACTGGCGCTCCTGCACCGCCTCCAGCGCCTCGACCCCGTCCTCGGCGGTCTCGGAGGTGCAGCCGAACATCTCGCAAAGGGCCTGGGCCACGACCCGGTTGGTGGCGTTGTCGTCGACGATCAATACGTGGGGCGTCGTGGTCATGTCCTGGTTCGACAGGGACTGGACGTTCGACGCCGGAACGGCCTCGACCCGGGTGCGGTCGACCTCGAGATCGAAGGCGAAGGTCGCGCCGCGGCCGGGATTGTTCTCGGCCCAGATGCGGCCGCCCATGCGGTCGATGATCTGCCGGCAGATCGACAGTCCCAGACCGGCGCCGTCCTGGCCCGAGCCATGGACGAAGGGCTCGAAGATCGCATCCACCCGGCCGGCGTCGATGCCGGGCCCGTCGTCGCGGATCCGCGCCTCCAGGGTGATGCGGTCGCCCGCCGCGACGGCCTTGAGACTGGCCTCGACGACGCCGTTGCGGGCGAATTTCAGGGCGTTGCCGATCAGGTTGTTGAACACCTGCTTCAACCGCACGCCGTCGACGATGGCGGCCAGTTCGGTGTCGCCCTCATAGCCGATCATCAGGCTGACGTTGTCCTGGGACGCGCGGGGCGCCCACATGGCCTGGATGTCGTCCATCAGGCTGCGCAGCGGCGTGGGCTCGGCGTGCAGCTCCAGCTCGCCGGCTTCGGCCCGCGACAGGTCGAGGGCGTCCTGCAGGATGCGCAGCAGGGTCTCCGAGGATTCCACGATCGTGGTCACATGGGCGTGCGCCTGGGCGTTGAGCGGCTGGCGGCGCAGCAGTTCGGCGACGGCGAGCACCCCGTTCATCGGCGTGCGCAGCTCATGGCTCATGATGGCGAGGAACTGGCTCTTGGCCCGGGCCGACATCAGGGCCTGGGTCCGGGTGTCGCTGAGCTCGCGCGCCTGTTCGGCCAGACTGGCGTTCTGGCGGCGCTGGCTGTCGTTGACGGCCTGCAGCAGGGACACCGCCGTGCCGACGCCATGATAGCGGCCGTCGCGGGTGACGATGAAGCCGCGCATCAAGGCGGCCGGGCCGCCCTTCAGCAGGGCGTCGCAGAAGGTGTCGATGGCCACCCCGGCCTCGACCACGGCCGGGTCGTCGTCCATCAGATGGGTGATCGGACGGCGCGCATAGAGAGCGTGGCCGAAGGCGCCGGCGATCTTCAGCAGGAAGGCGTTGCGTTCGACGAGGCCGACCGGCCGATGGCCGTCGACGACGGCGATGACGAGGGTGTCGGGCTCGCGCTCGAAGCGGGCGAACACCTCGCTTCCGGGGGTTTCCGGCGACACGGACTCGGCGCGCTCGGTGAGAACTTCAATGGTCGGCATACTCACCGGCACTCCACTGCGACCGGTGGACACTGCAGCGTAACCATTTGCGGAAGGGTTAAGGCTGGCCGCCCGCGCCGCATTCCAGCCGCTTTTGCTCCCTCCGCCGGGCTGGTGTAGAAGGCCGGCCCGTCCCGGAACGGCCCATCACCCCTTGTCCATGCGCGCGGCCGACCGGCCGACCGCAGGTTTGTCATGAGCGATCCACTGCAAAGCCCCGCGACATCCGCCCTCGTGCTGTTCTCAGGCGGACAGGACAGCGCCACCTGCCTGGCCTGGGCGCTGGCGCGGTTCGCGCGGGTCGAGACGGTGGGTTTCGACTATGGCCAGCGCCATGCCGTCGAGATGCAGGCGCGTCTGGCGGTCCGCGAGGGCATGGTCCGGGTGCTGCCCGATCTCGCCGGACGGCTGGGCCCCGACCACGTCGTCGATCTGACCGGCTATGGCCGGATCGCCGAGAGCGCCCTGACGGCCGATCAGGCCATAGAGATGGACGCCCGCGGCCTGCCGACCACCTTCGTGCCGGGCCGCAACCTCGTCTTCCTGACCTGCGCCGCGGCCCTGGCCGACCGGCGCGGGCTGGAGGTTCTGGTCGGCGGCATGTGCGAGACCGACTTCTCCGGCTATCCCGATTGCCGCCGCGATACGATCGACGCCATGGCCCGGGCGCTGAGCCTCGGCCTCGACAGGCCGGTGATCATAGAGACGCCGCTGATGGCCCTGACCAAGGCCGAGACCTGGGCCCTGGCCGACGATCTGGGCGGTCCGCCGCTGGTCGAGCTGATCGTCGAGGCCTCGCACACCTGCTACCGCGGCGATCGGGATCACCGTCATCCGTGGGGCTATGGCTGCGGCGACTGCCCGGCCTGCGAACTGCGCGCCGCCGGCTACCACCAGTGGTCGGCGCCGCCGGGGTCGGCGGCATGACCTATTCCGCCAAGGAGGTCTTCCTGACGGTGCAGGGCGAGGGCGGCCAGGCGGGCCGGCCGGCGGTCTTCCTGCGCTTCGCCGGCTGCAATCTGTGGAACGGGCTGGAGCGCGACCGCGCGACCGCCGTCTGCAGCTTCTGCGACACCGACTTCGTCGGAGTGGACGGCGACGGCGGCGGCAAGTTCGTGACCGCCGACGCCCTGGCCGACCACGTCGCGGCGATGTGGCGTGGCCGGGCAGGGGACCCGAAACTGGTCGTCTGCACCGGCGGCGAGCCGCTTCTGCAGCTCGATCCGCCGCTGATCGAGGCCCTGCACGCGCGCGGTTTCGAGATCGCCATCGAGTCCAACGGCACCCTCGTCGCGCCCGCCGGGATCGACTGGATCTGCGTCAGTCCCAAGGCCGCCGCCCCGGTGGTGCAGACCTCCGGCCAGGAACTGAAGCTGGTCTTCCCCCAGCCCGCCGCCATGCCCGACCGGTTCGAGCATCTGGCCTTCGAGCGCTTCTGGCTGCAGCCGATGGACGGGCCGGACCGCGCGGCCAATACGGCCGCGGCCCTCGACTATTGCCTGAGTCATCCGAAATGGCGGCTCAGCGTCCAGACCCACAAATACATCGGCGTAAGATGAACGTTTTCGAGATCACCAAGGCGGCCACCTTCGACGCCGCCCACCACTTTCCGACCGAGCCGGAGGACAGTCCCTACCGGCGCATCCACGGCCATTCCTTCCAGGTGGAGGCCACGGTGCGCGGCGAGGCGCTGGACGTCGCCCACGGCTGGGTCGCCGACCTCGGGGCGCTGGACCGGGCGCTGAAGGCGGCGGCCGAAGAACTGGACCACGGCATGCTCAACGAGCATGCGGGGCTCGAACTGCCCTCGCTGGAGAACCTGTGTCTGTGGTTCGCCAACCGCCTGAAGCCGGACTGGCCCGGCCTCAGCCGCATCACCGTCTCGCGCCCGACCATCCACGAGCGTTGCGTTCTGACCCTGTGACCGGCGACCTGTCGATACGGCCGTTCCACCCCGAGGACGCGGGGGCGCTGTCGGCGCTCTATGAAGCCTCGGTCCGGGCGCTGGGGGCGCGTGACTATTCGGCGGCCCAGACCGAGGCCTGGGCCGGCCTGACGCCGCCGGCGGAGGCGCTGGTCGAGCGGATGCGGGACGGACGAACCCGGCTGGTCGCCATCCTTGACGGAGTCGCCGGCTTCATCGATCTGGAAGCGGACGGGCACATCGACCTGCTCTATGTGGCTCCCGCCGCGACGGGTCTGGGCGTGGCGCGCGCCCTGCTGGAGACCGCCGAGGCCCTCGCGCCGCTCTCCGGCGCGACCCGCCTCCATGCCGAAGCCAGCGAGACGGCGCGGCCGGTGTTCGAACGACTGGGCTATTCGGTCGTCGGGCGCCGCGATTTCGAGGTCGCGGGCGTGCCGATCCACAATTGGGCGGTCGAAAAACCGCTCTAGCAGTCGCGCCCCTCGCGCTGACGCTGTTCGCAACGACGTTGTTCGCGGTCGTAATCGCGCTGTTCGCGCTCGCGTTTGGCGCGCGTCTCCTCGTCCGATGTGGTCACGGCGTCGACGCCGGCGCCGACCACCGCGCCGGTGGCCTTGGCGGCCCCTCCGACGACAGCCGCGCCCGTGCCGACCACGGCGCCGACCAGACAGCCCTGCAGCATCAGGGCGGCGCCGCCGAGCGCCAGCAGACGTCCGGCGAGTCGTATGGCTCTGGTCATCATCGTCCTCCGCCCCGCGGCGGGGCTCGCGCGCGATCGTGACCGCACCCTGATGGACTCATCCGGCGGAAGATAGGCGGAGATTCGCGCGGGAGGCGCAATCGCGCGCGCGCGGGTCTCTGTCCCGGTAGGCTTGCGGCGGTAATTCGGAGAGTACAGTGACGCGTTGGTTGTTACTCGGGGCGAGTCTGGCCTCGATCGTCGGTGGCGGCGCCGTGGCCCAGGAGTCCGGCGGGTACTACCATGACCGCACTTCATACGGCGAGCGGGCCGGCCATGCCGACGACCGGGGGCGATATCCTCCTGCCGGGCGCCGTCAGCCCCCGCCGTGGAGCCCGCAGTACGCCTGGCAGGGCTCGGCCAGCCGTATGTGGTCCTCCTGGAGCGACCAGCGCTCCTACCAGACCGTCGACACCTACCGTCGGGGATACGCCTACTCCCGGGACCGGCGGGACGATCTCGACTGTCGTTGCGAGCCGCGCAGGATCATGCGGCCCGCCGAAATTCATCCGCGCCCCGGTCCGGTTTACATGGATCGCCGGCCCGTCCGTATCGAACCGCGCCCGGTCTATATCGAACAGCCGCCGGTCTACATTCACCAGCCGCCGATCCATATCGCGTCGCCGCCCATCCATGTCCAGGGACCGCCCGTCTACGTCGAATCGCCGCCGGTCTACGTCGATCCGCCGGTGGTTCACCTGACGCCCGGCCCGGTGCATGTGGTGCCGCCGGAAGTCCACGTCAGGCCATCGGAGATCGTTCACCAGCCGCCGCCGCCGCCGCCTCCGCCGCCGCCGCCGCCTCCGCCGCCGCCGCCGCCGCCGCCTCCTCCGCCGCCTCCGCCGCCGCCGCCGACGCACTTCGGCGACCTGCCGCCGCCGGGCAATATCGCGCCGGTCGCGCCGCCGCCGAACCACGGCTACCGGCAGGAGCCCGGGGAACGCGGCTGAGGCGCCGGACGAATGCAAAAAGGCCCGCTGGATCCAGCGGGCCTTTCCAATTCCACGGCCTCCCGTTCGGGAGACTTTTCCGTCGGCGAGGGCGGGGCGGATCAATCGCTCCCGGTCTGGACCCGCCTTGACTGGTGGGCGGCGAGGGGTTCGAACCCCCGACCCCCTCGGTGTAAACGAGGTGCTCTGACCAGCTGAGCTAGCCGCCCGTCCGTCCCTCCTAGAAGCGGAAGCTGGCCCGCAGGAACAGCATGTAACGCACGTAATCGTCGATCATCTCGGCATCCGCGCTGACCGACAGCATGCCCAGCTCGTTGCCGACGTTGAGACGGAAACCGAGGATCGGTCCGCCACCCTCGATGGTGTCGGGCGTCAGGGTGAAGTCTCCGCCGCCCGAGCGGAAGCGGGCGATGGTCTCGCCCGGATCGACCGAGATGTTCTGGCGCCAGCCGACACGGATTTCCGGCCGCAGCCAGTCGTTCTGGCCCATCTTCATGCCCAGATTGACCGCCGCCGTGGCCGAGAACATGTGACCTTCGCGGTCGTCGATCTCCAGATCGAAGCCGTCGCCTCCGCCTTCCTCGACGTGGCCGTCCTCGCTCAGCGAGAAATATTCGGCATAGGCCTCGGGTCGGATGGTGAAACGCCCGAACTCCCGCTCGTAGGACAGGCCGCCGGCCGCTGCCAGGGTCATCCCGTTCCAGTCCGACTCGTTGGACAGGTTCAGGCCCTCGCCGACGAGGCGCCGCTCGGAGGTGAACGAGGCGTAGCCGGCCGCGGCCCGCGCCCATGTCGTCCAGTACTGGCCCTGGGCGCGCCAGTAGAGGCCCAGCTCCAGCAGGCTGGCCGACAGGACTTCCTCGGCCTCGGCCTCGGGATCCTCGAGGTCCGACGAGGTGAAGGCGACGCTCAGCCCGACATTGCCGAGGCCGGTGCCGCGCTCGACGCCGCCGGCCACCCCGAAGCCTTCCGAGCGGAAGCCGTAGGTGTCGGTCTGGTCCTTGTCGGCGTAGAAATTGATCTCCTGCACCCAGGCGCTGGTTTCGCCCGGGGCGGCCGCGGCGTTGCGGCCCGTCAGGGCGCGGGTCACGGCGTCGACGCCGGATGCCAGCGACAGCAGCGGACCGCCGGAATGATCCGGCAGCAACTGCTCGTACAGGGCGCCGAAGTCTTCCCGGTTTGTCTGCGCGAGGAAGGCGTTTCGAACCGTCTCGGCGTCGGCGGAGCCGATTGCGCCGTAGAAGGCATCGAACATCTGGGCCTCCACCGGGATCAGGTCGGCTTCAGCCGCGGTGCGACGACGCACATCGGCGTAGACCTGGGCGGTGGTCGCATCGGCCCCGGCCTCGACGACGTAGAGGAAGGGCGAATTCTCCTGAAGCGACGCAAGATCGACGGCGCCGTAGTTCAGCGTCGCCGCGTCGATCAGGGTGAACCGTTCCGGCGTTTCCAGCAGCGATGTGAAACGGACGCCCAGACCGGCTCCGTCGGCGAGGGTCGCGTTGCCCGAGACGTTGAGATAGCCGGATGTGCTGTTCTGCGGATCGATCGTGACGATCAGATTCCCGTCGGCGCCGACGTTCAGGCTGCTCAGGTTCAGCACATCGGTCTGACGCGCCTGCAGCGTGCCGTTGGTCACATTGATGGCGAGGGCGCCGTCGGAGTCGGACAGTTCGCCGGCGACGATGCCGCCACCGGTGATCGAGAGGGTGTCGGCCCCGGCGCCGAAGGCGATATCGCCCAGCACCAGGCCATTGCGGATGTCGAGAACGTCGCCGCCGCTGCCGAGATTGATCGCGCCTGAAACCAGCGGCTCCCGGCTGTCCGGGACGCCATCGCCGTCGCTGTCCGGGTCGGCGGCGGTCGCCGTGCCCGGGGCGCCGCTCTGGATCAGGGTGAAGCCGGTGGTGTTGGCGCCGACGTCGATCGCGACGGCCGAGCCGGTGATCGCGTCACCATCCGCGTTCGCCGCGATCGTGGCTCGAATCTCGCCCGTGTTGGTGATCGAACCGAGGGAGCCGCTGAGGTCACGGACGGCGAAGCCGTCCGCCACCCCGCCGTCGACGCCGGCGAGGATCGAACCGCTGTTGACCAGACTGCTGACCGTCGCCCCGGCGTCGATCTGTATGGCCGTGGCGGTCGCCGCCTCCGTGGCGGTCGTGCCCGCCGAGATGGAGTTGGTGTTTATCAGCGTCGGCGCCGTCGCGCCCTGGCCGAAACGGACGCCCGTGGCGTTGGCCTCCCGGGCGATCGCGATGATGGCGCCCTCGTTGCGGAATCCGCCGGCGATGGCGACCGTCTGGCCGGGATTGCCCCCGACCAACACGGCTTCCGTATCGACGTCATCGTACACGCCCTGACTGGTCACCGAGCCGCGGTTGATGAATCCGTAGGCGCTGTCGCCGGTTCCGACCGCCCCCAGGGAAATGGACCGGGTCGCCGATCCGATCTCGATCGCCGGAGCCGATCCAAAGCTCGTGACCGTCGCGGTCCCCTCGGCCGTGTCCACCAGGCCGTCGCCGTCGCGGTCCGTATCGGTGCGATTGGCGGTGCCGTCGCCGTCGTCGTCCTCGTCGCCGTTCTTGACGCCGTCGCCGTCATCGTCGCCCTCGAGCCCCAGCCGGTAGGCTGGCGCCACGTCAAGCAGAACTCCGCCGGCGATATTGCCCTGAATGCTGAGAGCCGCTCCCCCCTGCAGCAGGTCGTCGGCGTCCAGTTCATCGAGGAGCAGGATGTCGTCATCATCGCCTTCGGGTTCGACATAACCCTCAGGTCGGGTCGTTGGGCGAGTGGTGTATCGATAGCCGGTGGAGGTGATCGTCGAGTGGACTTTCAGCCCTCCGCCGACGTCGCCCTCGATCGATGCGCCGACGACGTTCTCGCCCCGCGCGCCGATGTTCCCCACAAGGTTCACCGCGCCCGTGACATTCCCGCCAACGCGAACGCCATAGCTGTTGTTGCCGCTGATCTGGACGGATCCAAGCATGTTGAACGTGCCCGTGAGGGGCGCTTCCAGGGCGATCGCGTGGGACTCGTTGCCTTCCACGGTGATCAGGGATCCGGTCTCGACCGTGATGTTCCCCGCCAGCGGCGCGGCGCCGGCCAGGCGCACGCCGTAACGGCCGGCGCCCGTGGCGAAGGGACCGTCCGGATCGCCGTCATTGTCGGCGTCGAGATCGGCGTCGGACGCGACATTGTCCGTAACGGAAATCGATCCCCCGATGGTGATGCCGGCGGTGTTGCCGCCCTCGACCAGCACGGCGGTCGAGCCGTTCGCGGAACTCGCCATGGTGATGGAGCTGCCGGAATCCATGTCGAAGCCGTGACTGGAATTCACGGTGACGGCGACGCCGCTGTTGACCGCGATCGAGCCGCCGGAGGCCATGCGGATGCTGTCCGGGCCGGTTCCTGTGGCGTTCGCCGTGGTGATCGGCGTGGTGCGGGCCGTCGAGATGACGATCTCGGCCATGGCGCCCGAGGCCGCCAGCAGGGGAGCGACCGCGACCGCGCTCGCAAGCAGAATACGCATTCGGAATTTAACCCCTGTGGACGACACGCGCAGAGACGCCGGCGACCCTCTAACAGGGACCATGCCAGCCTGCCTCAAGTTTCGCGAATTTGAGGCGAATGCAAGGCCGAAGGCCGTTTCTTGCCGCCAGATGAAAGCGTGGCCATTGCAAAAACCGGTATCGAAGTGATATCACTTCCATATCGAACAGGAGGGATCGATGAGCACCACACATTCGAAATCGAGCGAGCGTCCGGCGTCCACGGCCAATGGCTTGCTTATGCTGCTATTGGGCGTTCTGCTGCTTCTCGCGGGCCCGGCACTTGTGGCTCTGGATCCCGACAAGGCGTATCTGGTCGTCGGCGGCATCCTCACCGCCGTGATCGGCCTTCTGCTGCTCTGCGGCCTCTATTCGCTGCAGCCCAATGAGGGCATGGCGATCCTGTTGTTCGGCGACTATCGCGGAACCGACCGCAAGACCGGCCTGCGCTGGGTCCTTCCCTGGTACAGCCGCAACAAGGTCAGCCTGCGCGTGCGCAACCTGACCAGCGACAAGCTCAAGGTGAACGACCGGCGCGGCAATCCGATCGAGATCGCCGCCAACGTCGTCTGGCGCGTCGAGGATTCGGCCCAGGCCCTGTTCGACGTCGACGACTATCAGGCCTTCGTCAACATCCAGGTCGACACGGCCCTGCGCGACATCGCCTCGCACTATGCCTACGACCACGGCGAGGAGGACGCCGAGCCGGAGATGACCCTGCGCTCCGACGCCGAGGACGTCGCCGCCCGACTTCGCGACGAACTGGTGGGGCGGGTCCGGGTCGCCGGCGTGGCGGTCGACGAGGCGCGGCTGGCGCACCTCGCCTACGCTCCCGAGATCGCCGGGGCCATGCTCCGTCGCCAGCAGGCCGAGGCCGTCCTGGCCGCGCGTCGCCTGATTGTCCGCGGGGCCGTCAGCATGGTCGAGAGCGCCCTCGTCGACCTTGGCGAGCGCGGCGTCGTCCAGCTGGACGAGGACCGCAAGGCGGCCATGGTCTCCAACCTGCTGGTCGTCCTGTGCGGCGATCGCGACGCCCAGCCGGTCGTCAACACCGGCACCCTGTACGGCTGAGATGGCGCGTTCGAGGAAGCCGTTCCTGATGCGCGCCTCCTCCGGCGTGATGGCGGCGGTCGAGCGATTGGCCGCCGCCGAGCTGCGCTCGGTCAACGCCCAGGTGGAGACGCTGCTGCGCGAGGCGCTGGCGCGGCGGGGCATTGTCCCCGCTGAAGACCCTCCGCCGACGGACGACCCCGAGGATGGTGCTTGAGCTTCGCCTTCGCGGGCGCTACGGCGGCGCGGATGGTCAAGTCGCACATGTCCAAGGTTCGCAAGGCGCGTCGCATCCAGAAGCGGGCCCGGCGCGTCGGCCCGCTGGGGATCAGCGCCGCCGAGGCGGAATTGATGAACCTCGCCGGGCTGGAGGTTCAGGAGGGCGAGCTTCGCCTGTTCCCGGGCTGGGACGAGGAGGTTTCCGAAACCCTGAAGGCGACCAAGGCCGCCGGCGAGGACGAACGCCCCCGCCTCGTCGACACCACCATGCTGTATGCGCCCCGCTCCGGCGGGGTGAAGCGCTATCTGCTGTCCAAGAAGGCCTGGCTCGAGGTCGAACGCCCCGGCGTGGCCCATTCGCTGGTCGTGCCGGGCGCTCACCACAAGGCCGGTCCGGACGGAGTCGTCCAGCTGCATGCGACCAAGCTGCCGTTCGGCGACGGCTATCGCTGGCCGACCTCGGCGCGCCGCTGGGGGGCCTGGGTCGCCTCGCTCAATCCGTCGCTGATCGAGGCCGGCGACCCCTACACCCCGGGGCAGGGCGCCCTCGAGGCGGGCCAGCGCGCCGGTTGTCCGGTCGTCGGATTTTGCCATTCCGACCCCGCCGGCCTCGCCGCCCTGCATTTCGGGGAATGGGCCAAGAAGCCGGTCGAGAAGCGCTGGGCCCGGCTGTTCGGCCAGTTCGACCGCGTCATCTCGCCCAGCCGCTACATCGCCCGCCGCCTCGAAGAGGCCGGCATCCCGGACATCGTCATCCAGCCGCTGGGCGTCGAGGTCGACACCTTCCGGCCCGACCGCCGCGACCGCGACTGGCTGCTGAGGAAGCTGAACCTGCCGGCCTCGGCCCGGCTGCTGTGCTTCGCCGGCCGCCCGGCGCGCGAGAAGAACATCGGCGTCCTGATCGAGGCGGTGCAGCGGCTGGGCGCGCCCTACCACCTCGTCCTCGTCGGCGCCGGCGCCGGCCTTCCGGCCGAGGAGCGGGTCATCTCCCTGCCTTACGAGGCCAATCCCAAGGCCGTGGCCAGGATCATCGCCTCCTGCGACGCCTTCGTGCACGCCAATGACAAGGAGCCGTTCGGCCTGATCGTGCTGGAGGCCATGGCCTGCGGCCGTCCGGTCGTCGGCGTCAACGCCGGCGGAGTCATGGAAACGGTCGACGACTCGGTCGGCCAGCTGGCGAAGAGCGCCGATCCCGTCCACTACGCCGCGGCCATCGAGGCCCTGTTCGCCCGCGACATCGAGGCCATCGGCGTGGCGGCCCGCGCCCGCGCCGTCGACCGCTTCTCATGGGGCCGGGTGTTCGAGGATCTTTGCATGACCTACGCCGACGTCAGCGGCCAGCGGGCCTTCGTCGAACCGCGCGGGGAATGGGCGGAGCACTGACGGGCCGGACGGGTGCGACCGCGCCCGCTGTCATACGGGCTCGGAGGAGCCTGCATGGCGGGAAGCGGCTGACCGTCGGCGGAAAAGCGCCTGCAGATCGGCGTAGGCTCGCTGGTCAGCCTCGCTCGCCCACTCGCTGAATACCGCAAACGGATCGTCGTCTATCGGCTCTTCGTGCTCGTCCGGGGCCTCAGCCATCGCATCATCCTAGACGTCAAGCTCATCCACCACGAACCGGGCGTTGTCCTGGATGAACTGGTAGCGGGCCTCCGCCTTCTTGCCCATCAGCCGCTCGACCAGGTCCTCGATCTCGTCCTCCGAGGCCGGCACCGTGACCCGCGCCAGGGTGCGCTTCTTCGGGTCCATGGTGGTCTCCTTGAGCTGGGAGGCCATCATTTCGCCCAGACCCTTGAACCGCCCGATCTCGACCTTCTTGCCCTTGAAAACGGTGGCCAGCAGTTCGTCGCGGTGGGCGTCGTCGCGGGCGTATTCCGACAGCGGCCCGGCGCTGATCCGGTAGAGCGGCGGCAGGGCCATGAACAACCGGCCCTGACGGATCGTCTCGGGCATGGAGCGATAGAAGAAGGTGATCAGCAGGGCCGCGATATGCGCCCCGTCGACGTCGGCGTCGGTCATGATGACGATGCGCTCGTAGCGCAGGTCCTCGATGTTGAACCGGCTGCCCGGCTGGACGCCCAGCGCCAGGGCGAGGTCCGACAGTTCGATGTTGGCGCGCAGCTTGTCGGCCGTGGCCGAGGCGACGTTCAGGATCTTGCCGCGCAGGGGCAGGATGGCCTGGGTCGTCCGGTCGCGCGCCTGTTTGGCCGAGCCGCCGGCCGAATCGCCCTCGACGATGAACAGCTCCGTCCCCTCGGCGGTCTGGCGGGAACAGTCGGACAGCTTGCCGGGCAGGCGCAGCTTGCGCGTCGCCTGGGCGCGCTGGACCTCCTTGTCCTTGCGCCGTTTCAGCCGGTCCTCGGCCCGTTCGATGACGAAGCCGAGCAGGGCGTTGGCCTGTTTCGGGCTCTCGGTCAGCCAGTGGTCCAGCGGGTCGCGCATCAGCGTTTCGACCAGCCGTTGGGCGTCGGGCGAGGACAGCCGGTCCTTGGTCTGGCCCTGGAATTCCGGATTGCGCACGAAGACGCTGATCATCGCCCCGGCGTTGGCGATGACGTCCTCGGCCGTGATCAGCCCGGCGCGCTTCTCGTTGGTCAGCTCGCCATAGGCCTTGAGACCCTTGACCAGGGCGGCGCGGAAGCCCGCCTCGTGGGTGCCGCCGTCGGGGGTCGAGACCGTGTTGCAATAGGAGCTGACGAAGCCGTCGGCCTCGCCGAAGCCGATCGGGCTCCAGGTCACGGCCCATTCGACGGCGCCCGCCTCGCCCTTGCGCTCGACCCGTCCGGCGAAGGCGGGGGTGACCGTCTCCAGATCGCCGATCCGTTCCGACAGGGCGTCGGCCAGGCCGTTGGGGAAGTGGAACACCGCCTCGGCCGGAGTGTGGTCGGTGATCCGCTCCTGGGCGCAGGTCCAGCGGATCTCGACGCCGCGGAACAGATAGGCCTTGGAGCGGGCCATGCGGAACAGTCGCGCCGGCTTGAATGCCGCGCCGACGCCGAAGATCTCTTCGTCCGGCTTGAACCGGATCAGGGTGCCCTTCTTCTTCGACGGCTGGACCTGGGCGATCGGCCCCAGCGGCAGGCCGCGGCTGAACGACTGTTTCCATTCAAAGCCATCGCGCCAGACGGTGACGTCCAGCTTCTCGCTCAGGGCGTTGACGACCGAGACGCCGACGCCGTGCAGGCCGCCCGAGGTCTCATAGGCCTTGCCCGAGAATTTGCCGCCCGAGTGCAGCACCGTCATCACCACTTCCAGCGCTGACTTGCCCGGGTGTTTCGGGTGCGGGTCGACCGGAATGCCGCGGCCGTCGTCGCGCACCGCCAGCCAGCCGTCGGCGTCGAGGTCGACCGTGATCAGCTTCGCGTGTTTGGCGACCGCCTCGTCCATGGCGTTGTCGAGGACTTCGGCGAACAGGTGGTGCAGGGCCCGTTCGTCGGTGCCGCCGATATACATGCCGGGGCGTTTGCGGACCGGCTCCAGCCCCTCCAGCACCTCGATCGACGAGGCGGAGTAGCCGGTCGCTACGGCGGACGAGGTCGAGGCGGAGAAGTCGGCGGGTTTCGCCGACGGCGCGGGCGCGGGCGCGGCTTCGGGCCGGGGCGCGGCGGCTTGCGGCGTCAGCGCCGGCTCGGGCGCGGCGGGCCGGGCAGGAGTCGGCTCCGGGCCTTGCGGCTCGGGGATGTCATCGAACAGGGAAGGCGCGGCGGTGGGACCCATAGCGATACTGTGCTGCGATTCGGGAGCCGGTCTGGTAGGCCCGGCGGCGCTTCTCCACAAGCGGCGCGGGTCCCGGCGCCGGAGACGGCAGGACGGCCCGGGTCAGCACGGCCATGAACAGCACCCACGGCAGGCCCTGATGGGCCAGCAGGATGCTTTCGGACAGGCTCAGCACGAAGAAGGCGGCGAGAAAGCCCAGCGCCCACCAGCCCTCGCGGAGCCCCTGGCCCATTGAGCGGAACAGGGTGACCGCCGCCGTGAGCGCCATCAGCGCGCCCACCAGAATCGCCCCCGGCCAGCCCAACTGCACCAGCAGGTCGATCCAGCCGTTGTGGGCGTTCGGCACCGGCCACTGGGTCTCCTTGCGCACCCAGTCGGCGGGAACGGACTCCCCGGCGCGACCCCAAAAGGCGCCATAGCCGTAGCCGGTCCAGGGTTTGTCGGCGACCTTGCGCATCAGGGCGTCCCAGATTTCGGTGCGGCCGGTCAGCGAAGGGTCCTTGCCCAGCACCTCCAGCACCGCCACCGAGTGGGTCTCCCACGTCCACAGCCCCAGCGCGGCTGCGACCACCGCGCACCAGATAGCCACCACGCTGAACGCCGCCCCGCCGCGGCGCAGGCTCCAGAACCCGCCGACGAAGGCGAGGCCGACGACCAGGCACAGCAGCGAGGTCTTGGACTGGGTCGCCAGCACCAGAACCGAGGACAGCACCAGGGCGATGGCCGGCAGCAGCCGTCGCGGATCGGGCGAGGCGAGGCAGGCGGCCGAGGCCGTCGCCCCGATCACCATCACCGCCCCCATCTGGTTCTTCTCGTACCAGAGACCCCGCCACAGGCCGGCGTTGTCGGCCTGGTGAACGCCGATGGCCGGGAAGGCGACCACCATGACCAGACTGCCGACGGCCATGATCAGCGCCGTGTGCATCAGCAGCCGAGGCAGGTGCGGCCCGCGGAACACCGCCCCCAGATACAGGGCGAACACCCCGCTGATGGCCAGGGCGATGACCCGCCGGCTGGTCGTCTCATAGTCGATCGACCAGTAGCGCGACGCAAACGTCAGCCCGACCAGCAGCGCCACCGCGATCGCCGCCGGCCACGCCCGCCACAGCCGGTCGATGCGATAGATCGCCATGGCGAAGATCGCCGCATAGGCCGGCAGCCACACCAGCCGCAGCACCGGGGTCTCTTCCTGCAGCGGCGCGAACACCGGCCCTATCAGGGCCCCGGTCATCATGGCGATGATCACGCCGCAGATCACCCGCTCCCAGAGGGCGGGGCGCGCTTCGATCGGGGCCTCGGCTGAATGGGAGTCGCGCACGGATGGAGAGTCGGCGAGCCGGCTTAAGGAAGGGTTGGCGGCGACCGCCGGGGCGCGGCGCGGGACTGCGTCGCCCGGGCGTGAATGGTCAAGCTAACCTGTTCTCGTCCATCCGAATATTCACGACTGACCGGGAACATCGCCTGACGCTTGCCGCTTGTTCAGTCGTCAAGGAGGTACTCATGAAAGCGCTCAATCTCATCACGCTCGTTCTGCTGATCGTCGGCGGCCTCAACTGGGGTCTGGTCGGCGCATTCCAGTTCGACCTCGTCGCCGCGATCTTCGGCGACGGATCCGCCCTGTCGCGTCTGGTCTATATCCTCGTCGGCCTGTCCGCCCTCTGGCAGATTATGCCCCTGACCAAGGCCTTCAGCGTGGGTGAAGTCGACGCCGAAGCCAATCGCCGCGCGACCTCGGTGCGGATGTAGGTGACGAACCGTGGCGGGTTTCGGCCCGCCACGCCTCGCTGGACCGCCTGGCCGTCACGTCTTCTCCACGAACGTGTCGATCACCTTCTTCTCCCCCGCCTTCTCGAAGTCGATCAGCAGCTTGTTGCCCTCGATGGCCCGCACGGCGCCGTAGCCGAACTTCTGATGGAAGACGCGCTCGCCCCTGCTCCAGTCGCCGCCTGACTTGGGGTCGGCCGTGGCGACCAGACGACCGTCGCCCTCGATCAGCGCATGCCGCGCCGGCCTCGCCGCCGGGCCCCGCGCCGCTGTGAACGATTGCGCCCGCTTCCAACCCGGCGAGGAATAGCCGCTGCCGAAGGTCGGCAGTTCGTCCCAGCGGCTCTTGGCCTCCTTCATGCCGGGGGTGACGCCGTAGTAGCCGGTGTCGCTCTCGGCCTCGACGTGGGCGAGCGGCAGTTCGTCGACGAAGCGACTCGGCAGCTGCGAGGTCCAGCGGCCATAGACAAGCCGGTTGGCCGCGAACGAAATCCGCGCGTCGGACTTGGCCCGGGTGACGCCGACATAGGCGAGGCGGCGCTCCTCCTCGAGGCCCTTTTCGCCCTTTTCGTCGATGCTGCGCTGGCTGGGGAAGACGCCTTCCTCCCAGCCGGGCAGGAAGACCAGCGGGAACTCCAGCCCCTTGGCCCCGTGCAGCGTCATGATCTGCACCGCGTCGTCCGAACCGCCCCGATCCAGGTCCATGACCAGCGAGACGTGCTCCAGATAGGCGGGCAGGGTCTCGAACTGTTGCATCGACTGGGTCAGCTCCTTGAGATTGTCCAGTCGCGTCTGACCCGTCGCCCGGTCGGCCTTCTGCATGTCGGTGTAGCCGCTCTCTTCCAGCACGGCCTCGGTCAGCTCCCAGTGCGTCGTCGTCTGCGCCAGCGCCTTCCAGCGGTCGATGTCGCGCACGAAGTTCGACAGGGCGGTCCGCGTCCGCGCCTGCAACTCGTCCGAGACGATCAGGTCGCGCACCGCGCTCATCGCCGAGCGGTTCGACAGTCGCGCGATCTGCAGCACCTTCTGCACGCTGGTTTCGCCGACGCCGCGCTTGGGGACATTGACGATCCGCTCGAAGGCGAGGTCGTCGTCCTCCGACAGGATCAGCCGCAGATAGGCATGGGCGTCGCGGATCTCGGCCCGCTCGAAGAAGCGCGGCCCGCCGATCACCTTGTAGGGCACGGCCAGCAGCACGAACCGCTCCTCGAACGCCCGCATCTGGAACGAGGCCCGCACCAGTACGGCCATGTCGCTGTAGGCCACGCCCTCGCGCCGCGCCGTCTCGATCTCGTCGGCCACCAGCCGGGCCTCGGCCTCGCCGTCCCAGACCCCGCGCACCCGCACCTTGTCGCCGCTCAGATCCTCCGTCCACAGGGTCTTGCCCAGCCGCCCCTTGTTGGCCGCGATCAGGCCGGAGGCGGCGCCGAGGATATGCTGGGTCGAGCGATAGTTGCGCTCCAGCCGGACCACCTTGGCCCCCGGGAAGTCGCGCTCGAAGCGCAGGATGTTGTCGACCTCGGCCCCGCGCCAGCCATAGATCGACTGGTCGTCGTCGCCGACGCAGCAGACATTGCCCGTCGAGGACGTCAGCAGCCGCAGCCACAGATACTGGGCGACGTTGGTGTCCTGATATTCGTCGACCAGGATATAGCGGAACCGCTTGCGGTATTCCTCCGCGATATCCGCGTGTTTCGACAATATGGTCAGGTTGTGCAGCAGCAGGTCGCCGAAGTCGCAGGCGTTCAGACTGACCAGACGCGCCTGATAGGCGGCGTACAGGACATGTCCCTTGCCGTTGGCGAAATCCTCGGTCGACGGCAGCTTCTCCGGCGTCCAGCCGCGGTTCTTCCAGTGGTCGATCAGGCCGTTCAGCGACTTGGGCGTCCACCGCTTGGTGTCCAGCCCCTCGGCCTCCAGCACCTGTTTGCAGACCCGCTCCTGATCGTCGGTGTCGAGGATGGTGAAGGTGGACTTCAGCCCGACCAGTTCGGCGTGCCGCCTCAAAATTTGCGCCGCCACCGAGTGGAAGGTTCCCAGCCAGCGCAGCCCCTCGGCCGACGGGCCGATCAGATGGGTGATCCGCTCGCGCATCTCGCGCGCCGCCTTGTTGGTGAAGGTGACGACCAGCAGCTCCCACGGCCGCGCCCGCCCCGTCGCCAGGATGTGCGCCAGCCGGGTGGTCAGCACCCGCGTCTTGCCGGTCCCGGCGCCCGCCAGCACCAGCACCGGCCCGTCCACCGTCTCGACGGCCTCGCGCTGCTCGGGGTTCAGCCCGGCCAGATAGTCGGGGGCGCCGGAGGGTTCGACCCCGCCGGGGCCGCGCGAGCGGGCGAGATCGGAAATACGCGGGGCAGGGGTGTCAGGCAGACTCATGGGGAGAACATAAGGGGCACGGGCCCCGATGTCAGCGCCCGCGTTCCGGGATCGCGCTGGAACCGCCAAGCCTGATCCCCGTTCCGCTTGCCGACACGGGGTTTCAGGGAAGGGACGTCAATGACGGACAACACCAACAATACGGGCAATACGGGCGGCGGCAGCGGCAACACCGGCCTCGCCTTCATCGTCGGGGCGATCGTGGTCGTACTGGCGGTGGTGGCGTATTTCGTCTTCGCCCGCGGCGGCGCGCCGGAGACGAAACAGATCGACGTCGACGTCAATCTGCCCGAGGTCTCGGCCCCGGCCGTCCCCGGCACGGGAGGCTGAGCGATGACCGATCCCAACATGCCCCCGCCGCGCGATCCGAACGACCGTCCCGAGGTCGTGCATCACACGACCATCAACAACCCGCCCGCCAACAACGGCGGCGGCTCCGGCTGGATCGGCTTCCTCGTCGGCGGCATCGTCGTGGTGCTGATCATCATCGCCGTGGTGATGTTCTCGAACGGCGGGCTCAACGCCGGCAAGGACACCAATGTCGACATCGACGTCGACCTGCCGACGCCCAGTCTGCCCGAGGCGCCGAAGATGCCGGACCTGCCCGACGTCGATCCGCCGCGCCTGCCCAGCCCCGAGCCGGCGCCGGCGAACTGAGCGCCTACTTCAGCCGGTAGCTGATCGTGGTCACAACCCGGACCCTCTGGTCCGGGGACTGGCTCGCGTCGCCATAGCCTTCGCGCGGCAGGATCTCGAACGAGCCCTGGTTGGCCTGCCGGATCGACCCCAGCGGCGCGCCCGAATCCTTGGCGAACTGGGCCGCGCCGCTGCGGGCCGAGGCCGTGGCCTCCGCGATCATCGCCGGCCGTACGTCGTTCAGCCTGGTGAAGATGTAGGTCGGGCCGGCGAAGTCCTGCAGCACCACCCCCTGCCGGACCAGATCGTTGAGCGCCCGCGTCGTCGCCTGCACCCGCGCCACATCGGTGGTGCGCACGATCACCGTCTGCGCAAGGATGAAGCGCGGCCCGCCGTCCTGCTGGGCGTATTCGCGTGAGCGCCGGTCCGCGACCTCCAGCCGGCCGAGGGTCACGGCGTCGGCCGGATAGCCCTGCGCCGTCAGAAACCGTCGCACCACGGCCAGGTCGGCGTCGATCCGCGCCTGCACCTCCGACAGCACCTCGCCGGACGATGTGAACCGCAGCGGCAGCACGGCCAGATCGGCCTGGACATCGCGCTCGGCGAGGCCGCGTACCGTGACAGACCGGTCTCCGACCCGGGCGTTGACCACCCCCTGACCGACCAGGGCGCCCGCCCCGATCAGCCCCACCGCCAGCAGGCCGCCGACGACGGCGGCGGGGATCAGTCTGTTGTCGACCATGATGCGCTCTCCGGGCCGGAGGATGCGCCAACCTTGGCCGCTGTCAATCGGATGACGCTCCGTGCACGAAAGACCGGTCTCCGCCGGCCCAGGCCAGCGCCAGCAACCGGCAGGCCGAGGCCAGCGGCGTGCGTCCGCGCCGTTCGTCGATCCGCTTCATCAGTCCGGCCCGCGTCAGTCCCGCCGCGACCGCGATGGCGTCCAGCACCGCCCAGAACGCCGGCTCCAGCGCCACCGAGGTGGCGTGGCCGGACAGGGAGACGGAGCGTTTTTTCAGCATCCACCCAGCCTAGCCGAGGCGTCGCCCTGCGGCGAGCCGTCGCCGGTTCATGATCGACGTTCACCCCGCGCCGGGATCGGGCTATGATGCGGGCGCTTCAGGCAGGATCCCCGCATGACCGCGACCGCCGATTTCGACCGCTTCCGGCCCCCGCCGCTGGACCCGCTGGCCGCCGTGCGGGCCTTCCGCAAACTGGTCCGCAACAAGGAGGACACCGCCCAGGTGTTCGAGATCATGCGCGCCCTGTCCGGCCGCTCGATCGCCCGCGGCTACGACCGCATGCTCGGGACCATGGAGGGCGGACGCCAGGCCTTCCTGCGCGACGAACTGGCTCACAGGCTGGACGACCCCGTCTGGCTCGCCCGCTTCGGCCCTGGCACGGTCGGCGCCGCCTACCGCGACTTCCGCGAGGCGCGCGGCTTCACCGCCGAGGGCCTGGCCGACGAGGCGCGCAAGATCGGTCCTCTGGTCGACGCCCAGCATCCGGTGATCTGGTACTCCCGCCGCCTCCGCGACGTGCACGACATCTGGCACGTCCTGACCGGCTACCGGACCGACGCGCTCGGCGAGGCCTGCGTCGTCGCCTTCTCCCACGCCCAGACCGGCAACCTCGGCTTCGCCTTCATCGGCTGGGGCGCGGCGCGCGAGATCCAGCGCGAGAGCCCGTCCATTCCCGCCCGCCGCGCCGTCCTCCAGGCCTGGCGGATCGGCCGTGCCGCGCGGTGGCTGCCGGGGCTGGATTACGAGGCCCTGTTCGCCGAACCGCTGGAGACCGCCCGCGCCCGGCTGAACCTGCGCCCGGCGACGGTGTACGACGCCGTGCCGGACGCCACCTTGGCGACGCTCAAACTCCGCGCCTGATTGCGCTTTGCGGACGTCATAAGTCCAGCTTGTGACGCGGCGCCGATTCCTCGGCTTGCGCCCGACCCCGGCCTCGGCCACTTGGCGATCATGACCGCCCCCACCGAATCCCTTGCGCCGCCGCCGTCGTCCGGCCTGTCCCGCGCCACCCTGTGGGCGATCGCCGGCGTCGGCCTGTGCGCCACGATCTGGGGCACCACCTGGTTCGCCATCACCCTGCAACTGGGCGAGGTGGCGCCGCTCGCCTCGATCGTCTGGCGCTTCGGACTCGCCGCCATCGTCCTGTTCGCCGGCTGCCTGCTGACGCGCCGCTCGCTCAAACTGTCGCTGAACCAGCATCTGGCGGCGATGGGGCAGGGCGTCTTCGCCTTTTCGATCAGCTACAGCTTCACCTATGCCGCCGAGGGACGGATCGCCTCGGCCGTGGTGGCGGTGATCTTCGCCTCCCTGGCCTTCCTCAACCTGATCCTGTTCCGCGTCGCCGCGCGCCAGCGGGCCGCCCTGGCCTCATGGGGCGGCGCCGCCCTCGGCGTCGTCGGGGTGGCGGTGCTGTCCGGGTCGGAAGTGCTCGGCGCCGGGCTCGACGCGGCCAGCGCCGCCGGCGTCGGCTTCGCCTTCACCGCCGTCCTGGCCTCGGCCTTCGGCAACTATTTCGCCTGGCGCGGCCAGAACGCCGGCTCGGCGGTGATCCCCTCGACCGCCTGGGCCATGGCCTATGGGACCGGCCTGCTGGCCCTCTACGGCCTCGCCACCGGCGTCGAATGGTCGATCCAGCCGACCTTCACCTACATCGGTTCCCTGCTGTATCTGTCCGTGTTCGGCTCGGTGATCGCCTTCGTGGTCTATTTCACCGTCGCGCGCAGCCACGGCTACGCCCTGGCCAGCTATATCTCCGCCCTGACCCCGCCGATCGCCATGCTGGTCTCGGTGCTGTTCGAGAACGCCAGCTTCGGCTGGCTGGCGCTGGCCGGTCTGGCTCTCGTCCTCGCCGGCCAGGTCCTGCTGATCCGCGCGCCCAAGGTGTCGGCGGTCTGACCGCGCCATCTGATCCGCTCATCCCCGCGAAGGCGGGGATCCAGTTCTTGGGCGATGCTGCGTCACCTTCCTGTCCGCGCGCGAAGTCCCGAGGACCGGGCATGTGGCTGACACCGCACTGGATCCCCGCCTTCGCGGGGATGAGCGGGCGGAGTAAATCTAGCCGAACGAGCCGCGCTTCTTCTTCTTGTCCGGCTCCCCGGCAGCCGCGGCCCTGGCCTTGGCCTCCGCCTCGCGCCGCTTTCGTTCGTTGGCGACGCGGATCGCCACCAGCATCGGGATCAGGCCGTGACGATTGCGCGGCATGTCGCCCATCTCAGTCCTCCAGCTTCGAGCCGTCCAGAAGCCGCTCGGCGCGGGCCCGTTCCGCCTCCGCCTTCGTCCGCTCCGCCTTGGTGCGGCCGTGCGCGGCGCGGTTTTCGACGGCGACCACCCGGGCGTCGGCCTTGGCCCGCGCCTTGCGCGCCCGGTTCAGGTTGACGACTTCGCCCATGACATCTCCGTTATGCAACCGGCCCGCGGCCGGGCGGTTTTCCTGACATCCCTCACTCAGGAGTTTCCCCATGGTAGACCTGTCCCTGCTTCGCGAAAGCCTTGAAGTCGTCGGCTCCGACGGCGAACACGTCGGCCGCGTCGATCACGTTCACGGCGACAAGATCGAACTGGCCAAGCTGGACCTCGGCTCGGGCTTCAAACACCATATGATCCCGGTCAGCTGGGTCGACCACGTCGACGCCCACGTCCATCTCAACGTCACGAAGGACGAGGCCAAGGCGCGCTGGACCGAGAAGCAATAGCCTCCGGGCTTACCGCGAATTCACGAAGGCCCCGCTGCTATCGGCGGGGCCTTCGCCTATGTGAGGGACAGCGTCCGTCGTGGCGCGTGGGAGACGACCGCCTTGATCCGCCTGATCCTCAACATCCTGTGGTTCATCTTCGGCGGCTGGCTGTCCGGCCTGCTGTGGCTGCTCGGGGGCGCGCTCCTCGCCCTGACCGTGGTCGGCGTGCCCTGGACCTTCGCCGCCTGGCGGATCGCCAGCTATTCCTTCTGGCCGTTCGGCCGCGAAGTGGTCTGGCGCGAGCCCGACGCCACGGCCCTGGGCGCGGGCTGTTTCGGCATCGGCCTGAACGTCATCTGGTTCGTCTTCGCCGGCTGGTACATCGCCCTGACGCACATCGTCATCGCCGTCGCCGAGGCCATCACCATCATCGGCATTCCGTTCGCGATCAAGGATCTGGAGCTCGCCAAGCTCGCCATCGCCCCGATCGGCCGCACCATCCGCGACAAGCCCTGATCAGGGGTCACGTCACCCCGGCGAGATCATCTTCTCCGGCCGCACCCATTCGTCGAACTCCTCGTTCGTCAGATAGCCGCCGCCGACGGCCTCCTCGCGCAGGGTGGTGCCGTTTTTGTGCGCCGTCTTGGCGATCTTGGCGCAGGCGTCGTAACCCAGCTTGCCGTTCAGCGCCGTCACCAGCATCAGCGAATTGTCGAGCCCGCGCTTGATGTTGTCCTCGCGCGGCTCGATCCCGACGACGCAGTTGTCGGTGAAGCTCACCGCCGCATCGGCCATCAGCCGCACGGACTGCAGGAAGTTGTAGGCCATCACCGGGTTGAAGACGTTCAGCTCGAAATGCCCCTGCGAGCCGGCGAAGGTCACCGCCGCATGGTTGCCGAACACCTGCACACAGACCTGGGTCAGCGCCTCCGACTGGGTCGGATTGACCTTGCCCGGCATGATCGAGCTGCCCGGCTCATTCTCCGGCAGGGCCAGCTCGCCCAGACCCGAGCGCGGGCCCGAGCCGAGGAAGCGGATGTCGTTGGCGATCTTGAACAGCGACGCCGCCACCGTGTTGATGGCCCCGTGGCTGAACACCATGGCGTCATGCGCCGCCAGGGCCTCGAACTTGTTCGGCGCGGTGACGAAGGGCAGGCCGGTGATCGCGGCGATCTTCTCCGCCACCTGTTCGGCGAAGCCGACCGGCGCGTTCAGCCCGGTGCCCACCGCCGTGCCGCCCTGGGCCAGCTCCATCAGCTTCGGCAGGGTCTGTTCGATCCGCTCGATGCCGTTGGCGACCTGCTGCGCGTAGCCGCCGAACTCCTGCCCCAGCGTCAGCGGGGTGGCGTCCTGGGTATGGGTCCGGCCGATCTTGATGATGCCCTGCCAGGCGTCGCTCTTGGCCTTCAGCGCCGCGTGCAGATGCTTCAGCGCCGGGATCAGTTCGCGCACCACCTGCTCGGCGCAGGCCACGTGCATGGCCGTGGGATAGGTGTCGTTCGACGACTGGCTCATATTGACGTGGTCGTTGGGATGAACCGGCTTTTTCGAGCCCATCTCTCCGCCCAGCATCTCGATGGCCCGGTTCGAGATCACCTCGTTGGCGTTCATGTTCGACTGGGTGCCCGATCCGGTCTGCCAGACCACCAGCGGGAAATGGTCGTTCAGCTTGCCCTCGATGACCTCGTTGGCCGCCTTGACGATGGTCTCGCCCAGCGTCGGATCCAGCTTGCCCAGCGCCATGTTCGTTTCCGCCGCGGCGCGCTTGACGATCCCCAGCGCCCGCACGATCGGCAGCGGCTGCGTCTCCAGCCCGATCTTGAAATTCCCCAGCGACCGCTGCGCCTGGGCCCCCCAGTAGCGGTCGGCGGCGACCTCGATGGGCCCAAAGGTGTCGGTTTCGGTGCGGGCGTTGCTCATGTCGGCGAGGCTCTTCGGGCGTGACGGGAGGATGGGCGGCGGTGTAGCACGGGCAGGCGAGGGGACAAGGCGGAGGAGCCGGCGATGCGGACGATGACGGCAATGGCGGCGGTGCTGGCGCTATCCGCCTGCGCGACCACGGCGACCGGCGCCGACAACCCCCGCGTGGCGCTCGAGACCGACGCCGGCCGCATGGTTCTCGAACTGGAGCTTGCGCGCGCGCCGCTGACCGTCTGCAACTTTCTCCGCTACCTCAGCGCCGGTGATTATGAACTAGGACAATTCACTCGCACGGTCGTTCGCGAGACGAATGCCAACCCCAATCCTATCGACGTGATCCAGGCCGTCGTTCCGGGGGGTGAGGAGGTTGCATTTCCGCCCATCCCGCTGGAACGCACCCGCGACACCGGCCTCAGCCACACGGCGGGCGCCGTCTCCATGGCCCGCGACGGCCCGGACACCGCCACCTCCAGCTTCTTCATCGTGACACAGGATACGCCCAGCCTCGACTTTGGCGGCGCGCGCAATCCCGACCGCCAGGGCTTCGCCGTCTTCGGCCATGTGGTCGAGGGGCTGGAGGTGGCCCGGGCGATCCAGATGTCGCCGGCCGACGATCAGGAGCAGCTGATCCCGCCCGTCGCCGGACTCGCGCAGGCGGACCTTGCCCGTGCCGATCCAGCCGGCCGTCAAGGGCGGCACGCGGGCGGGACCTCGCCGATCAGGGTCGCCGAGCGGATGGCGACGGGCGGG
>JAXHTU010000190.1:0-2183 GCA_034189955.1 Pseudomonadota bacterium
GTCCGCGCTGGCCGAGGTCGGCTTCTTCGACCCGGACTTCTTTCTCTACTACGAGGAAGTCGAGCTGATGCGGCGGCTGCGGCGCGAGGGCTATCGGACGCTGTACGTCCCCCGCGCGCGCGTCAGCCACATCGCGGGCGCCGCGACCGACGTCAGTTCGCACGACCCGCGCCCCAAGCGGCGGCCGGCCTATGTCTATGACAGCTGGCGGCTTTATTTCGAGAAGGTCCACGGACGCGGCTACGCGCTGGCCACCTCGGTCGCCAAGATCCCCGCCGCCTTCGCGGGGGCCACGCTGTCACGGCTGAGGCGGCGGCCCTCGGGCCAGCCGATCGGCTTCATCGGCGACCACTGGCGCCACGTCGTGCGGCCGCTGCTGCGGAGGCCGGCGGAATGAGCGCTCTCGGCCCCTCGACCCTGAACGACGGCAGCCGGAACATGAACCCGCCCGGCATCTCGTTCCGGGCGCTCGTCGCCGAGGACTTCCGCGCGCACGGCCGCGACTGGGGCAGCCAGGGGTTCTGGGCGCTGTTCTGGCACCGCTTCGGCAACTGGCGCATGTCGGTGCGCCCGAAGATCCTGCGCGCGCCCCTGTCGCTGCTCTATCGGTTGATGTTCAAGGTCTCGCAATGGGTCTGCGGCGTCCACCTGCCCTATACGGTGATCGTGGGCCGGCGCGTCACGCTCGAGCATTTCGGCGGCATGGTGCTGGTCGCGGACCGGATCGGCGACGACGTCATCATCCGCCAGAACACGACCTTCGGGATCAGCCGGCTGGACGATCTGGAAGGGCGGCCCGTCATCGGCAACCGGGTCGAGCTTGGGGCGGGCGTGGTGGTGATCGGGCGCGTGCGCATCGGCGAGGGTGCCAGGGTCGGAGCCAACGCGGTGGTAATTCATGACGTGCCTCCGGGCGCGGTCGTCGGCGGCGTGCCGGCGCGGGTGCTGCACCGGACGTCTTCGCGGGACCGGAAGGCCACCGGATGAGCGAGACCGTCGCCGCGGTGGCGATCGGCCGGAACGAGGGCGAGCGGCTGAAGCGTTGCCTCGCCTCGCTGTCGGGCCGCGCCGCGCCGGTGGTCTATGTCGATTCGGGCTCGACAGACGGTTCGGTCGAGGCGGCGCGGGCGGCGGGCGCGCATGTGGTCGAGCTCGATCTCTCGACCCCCTTCACCGCCGCGCGGGCGCGGAACGCGGGGCTTGCGCGGGTGGCCGAACTCGATCCCCGGGGCGCGCTGGTGCAGGTTCTGGACGGCGACTGCGAACTGGATCCGGACTGGCTGCCCCAGGCCGTCGCGGCCATCGCCTCCGAGCCCGACCTGGCGGTGGTCTGCGGGCGGCGGCGCGAGAAGTTCCCCGAGGCCTCGCTGTGGAACCGGCTGATCGACGCGGAATGGGACACCCCCGTGGGCGAGGCGCGGGCCTGCGGCGGGGATGCGCTGATGCGGCGGGCCGCCCTCGACGCGGTCGGCGGCTATCGCGAGGACCTCATCGCGGGCGAGGAGCCCGAGATGTGCTACCGGATGCGCCAGAAGGGCTGGCGGATCCGCCGGATCGACGCCGAGATGACGCGCCACGACGCGGCGCTGACACGCGTCGGACAGTGGTGGGCGCGAAGCCGGCGCGCGGGCCACGCCTATGCCGCGGTCGAAGCCCTTCACGGCAAGGGCCCCGAGGGCTTTCGCCGGGCCGAGACGCGACGCGCGCTGCTCTGGGGAGCGGGGATCCCCCTGGCAGCGATTCTCGGCGCGGTTTTCGTCTCTGGATGGGCGCTTCTGCTGCTTCTGGCCTTTCCGCTTCAGGGTCTTCGCCTGGCCTTGCGGGGCGTGCCGATGACGCGCGCGATTTTCCTGACCCTGGGCAAGATCCCCGAGGCGCAGGGCGTGATCGGGTTTCACGCCGACCGGCTGACCGGGCGGCGGAGGGGTCTCATCGAATACAAGTGAGCTTCAGTCCAGCAGCGGCGTCAGCAGCGGCCGCACCGTCTCCCAGTGATAGACGAGGAGGGCGCCGGAGAGGGCGAAGGTGAAAAACGCGTAAATCGCGTCGTGGACCGGATCCCAGCCGTCGAAGCGGCGGATGGTCCAGATCAGGATCGGGTAGACCAGCGCCCAGGTAACGAGGGGAGCGAAGACGACACCCGCGAGCCCGAAGTGGATCACGCCGAGAAGCGTGAGGGACAG
>JAXHTU010000191.1:0-2178 GCA_034189955.1 Pseudomonadota bacterium
TCTTCATCGTCGGCACGTCGGTGTCGCCGTCGCCGAGGAAGATCATCCGTTCGAACGGCACCGGCCGGTCGTCGTCGGCCATGAAGCGGTTGATCTTCTCGTGCTCCCAGTGGTTCAGCACCCCCTTGTTGATGCGGAACAGATACTGGGTCTTGGTGGTGTAGTTGACGCCGACCGCCGGCCAGATCGCCACGCCCTTGTCGTCATAGACGAATTTGGACGCGAACACGTGCCGGAACTCCGGCCGGATCGGGCAGCCGTCGATCATCTCCTCGAGGCCCGCCGAGATGATGTAGTGCTCGATCTCCAGCCCGTATTTCGCCCCGACGGCGTTGATCCGGTCGAACCAGCCCTCGCCGGTCAGGTCCGACTTCAGCCCGTCGAACAGCTTCACGTCCTGGCCATGGTCGCGCAGCAGGGCGCGGGTGATCGGCGCCTTGTTGGCCCGCGCGTGGTTCAGCATCAGCTGCATATACATCAGGATGCCGTCGCCATCGGCGTCGCGGGTCAGCCGTTCGGCCTCCTCCCAGAAGGCGCCCTTCTCCATCCCGACCGACGGAATGAAGGTGACCTCCTGCATATTGCCCCGCGCCAGGGTGCCGTCGAAATCGTAGATCAGCGCGGTCTTGAGGGGTTTGGCCATTGGGGCGGGTCCAGGAAGTGGCTAGTGGCTAGTGGCTAGTGGCTAGTGACTAGTGGCTAGTGGTTACGGATTCCAGCTTCACCGCCTGCGGAAGGGCGGCGCTGGACGAGCGGTCCCCCAGTCGCCGGCCAGCCACTAACCACTAGCCACTAGCCACTAGCCACTCACCCCAGCCTCAACTCCGGCGCCGCCGCCACCCCCGCCGCCTCAAGCGGCAGGTGCAGGATGAAGGCCGCGCCCTTGCCCGGCTCGCTCTCGACCTCGGCCCAGCCGCCGTGCAGCTCCACCAGGGCCTTGACCAGGGCCAGGCCGACGCCCGGCCCGCCCCGCTCGCGCTTGACGAAGCGGTCGAAGACATGGGCCTGAAGGTGGTAGGGGATGCCGCGCCCGGTGTCCTCGACGCGAATGCGCACCTCCGACGGCGCCGCCTCGGCGGTCAGGGTCACGGCCCCGCCCTCCGACACGGCCCGCGCCGCATTGTCGAGCAGATACTCCAGCGCCTGCCCGACCCGCTGGGCGTCGGCCCGGATCGGCCTCAGCCCCGACGGACAGGTCACCGTCAGGACCGCGCCACGGCCCTCGATCCGCTCGCGCACCTTGCCCGCCGCCTCTTCCAGCAGGTCCGACACCCGCACGTCGCCCAGCGTCAGCTCCATCTCGCCGGCGTCGATCTGGGCCATGTCCAGCACGTCGTCGATCGAGCCGGCCAGCTGGCTGGCGGCGATGCGGATGGCCCCGGCGTGCTGGCGGCTGCGCTCGGGCAGATCGGCCTGGGTCTCCAGCAGTTCGGAATAGCCGACGATGGTCGTCAGCGGCGTGCGCAATTCATAGGAGACGCTGCCGACGAACTCGCGCTTCAGCGCCGTCGACTCCTCCAGGGCCTGGGCCTTGGCCGCCAGGGCCTGCTCCAGCCCGCGCCGCGCGGTGATGTCCGAGAAGGCCACCAGGGTGGCGCCGTCCGGCAGCGGCCGGGTCTGCCACGAGGCGATGCGCCCGTCGGTGGTCCGTCCCTCGCCGGCGATCGGCACCCGGCTTTCCGGATCGGGATCGGCCACACGCGCCTTCAGCCCCAGCCACAGGGCGGGGTCCGGCATGGTCCGGTGGCACAGGGCCGCCACGGCGTCGAAATCCCCGGCCGCGTCCAGCGCCTCGCCGCCCACGCCCCAGAAGGTGTCGAAGGCCTCGTTGTGCAGGCGGATGCGGCCGTCCGAGCCGAACACGGCGACGGCGTCGTTGAGCTTGTCCAGCGTCGCCTTCTGCACCTGGATCTGGGCGTTGAACCGGCTGCGCAGCTTCAACTCGTCGGTGATGTCCGAGAACAGCAGCAACACCCCGCCCAACGGGTGCGGCTGGCGCACCACCCGCAGCGTCCGCCCGTCGGGCAAGGACCAGCTGTCGTCCGGCGCGGCCTCGGCGGCGCCGTAGAACTCCAGCTCGTTGGCCTTCCAGCCGGCGTAGTCGATGACCTCGGGCAGCAGCCGGCGCTGGCGCAGCCGGTCCAGCAGCTCGGCATGGGTCGGCCGCTCGTCCAGCCA
>JAXHTU010000192.1:0-2149 GCA_034189955.1 Pseudomonadota bacterium
CGCTGCAGCGGCGCCAGCATGCCCGAGAGCACGCCCTTCATGTCGTCGAGCAGGTCGTAGATGATCGCATAGTAGCGGATCTCGACGCCCTCGCGCTCGGCGAGGTCCTTGGCCTGTTTCGAGGCGCGGACGTTGAAGCCGAGGATCGGCGCCCCGGCCGACTTGGCCAGTTGCACGTCGCTCTCGGTGATGCCGCCGGCGCCCGACATGACGGTGCGGGCGCGGACCTCCTCGTTGCCCATCTTGTCCAGCGAGCCGACGATGGCTTCGGCCGAGCCCTGGACGTCGGCCTTGATGATGACCGGCAGTTCCGAGACCTTCTTGGACTGCAGCTTGGACATCATGTCGACCAGCGAGACCTGGTTGATGCCGCCCGTGGCCTTCTCGCGCTTGATGCGGGCGCGGTACTCGGTCAGTTCGCGGGCGCGGGCCTCGCTCTCGACCACGGCGAACGGCTCGCCGGGGCTGGGCGCCTCGTCGAGGCCGAGGATCTCGACCGGAACCGAAGGTCCGGCCTCGCTCAGCTGTTCGTTGCGCTCGTTGAGCAGGGCGCGAACCTTGCCCCAGGCCGAGCCGGCGACGACGATGTCGGCGCGCTTCAGCGTGCCGCGCTTGACCAGGACGGTGGCGACCGGGCCGCGGCCCTTGTCCAGCTTGGCCTCGATGACCACGCCTTCCGAGGTGCGTTCCGGATCCGCCTTCAGATCCATCATTTCGGCCTGCACCAGGATGGCCTCGATCAGGCCGTCCAGGTTGGTGCGGTTCTTGGCCGAGACCTCGATGATCTGGGTGTCGCCGCCGAGGCTTTCGGCGATGACCTCGTACTGCAGCAGTTCGTTGACGACCTTCTGGGAATTGGCGTCCGGCTTGTCGATCTTGTTGACCGCCACGATGATCGGGGCGTTGGCCGCCTTGGCGTGCTGGATGGCCTCGATGGTCTGGGGCATGACGCCGTCGTCGGCGGCCACGACCAGCACCACGATGTCGGTGACATTGGCGCCGCGCGCCCGCATCGCCGAGAAGGCCGCGTGGCCCGGGGTGTCGAGGAAGGTGACGCGCTGACCGTCGGGCAGACGGACCTGATAGGCGCCGATGTGCTGGGTGATGCCGCCGGCCTCGCCCGAGGCGACGTCGGTGGTGCGCAGGGCGTCCAGCAGCGAGGTCTTGCCGTGGTCGACGTGGCCCATGATGGCCACCACCGGCGCGCGGGGCGTGACCGCCTCGTCGTCGATGGCGTCGGACAGGAAGCCCGTCTCGACGTCGGATTCCGAAACCCGGCGCACGGCCATGCCGAACTCGTCGGCGACCAGTTCGGCGGTGTCGGTGTCGATGACGTCGGTGATCTTCATCATCAGGCCCTGACGCATCAGGAATTTGATGATGTCGACGCCGCGCACGGCCATCCGGTTGGACAGTTCCTGCACGGTGATGACGTCGGGAATGACGACCTCGCGCGGCCGGTTCGGCGCGTCGGTCGAGCCGCCCTTGCGCTTTTCCTTCTCGCGTTCGCGGGCGCGGCGGACCGAGGCCAGCGAGCGCATCCGCTCGGCGGCGTCCTCGTCGCCGCCGGCCACGGCCTGGATGGTGAGGCGGCCTTCGCGGCGCTTGGGCTCGCCGCGGGTGCGGCTGACGGCCTTGCCGGGCCCGGCGTCGGAGAAGCGCTTGTCGCGATCCTCCTCGACCTTGCTGCCGGCGGGACGGCCGAAGCCGGCGCGGGCGGGACGGGCGACGTCGGGCGTCGCGGGCGGGGCGTTCGGAGTCGGACGACCGCCGGGACCGGTGCGCGCGCCGCCGGGACGGGCGGCGCCGGGGGCCGGGCGCGGATTGAGGGCCGAATAGCGGACCGGCTCGGCCGGACGGGCGGGACCGCCCTGCGGACGGGCCGGAGCCTGCGGGCGCTCGGCGTAGTTGCGCTCGCCGCCGCCCATGGCGGCTTCGCGGGCCGAGCGGCCGCCGAAGGCCGGACGTTCGGCCGCGGCGCGGCCGGGGGCCTGGGGCTTGGGCGTGCGTTGGCCGAAATTGACCACCGGACGGGCCGGCGGGGCCGGACGGGCGGGCGCCGCCGGAGTCGGCGCCGCGGCCTCGGTCGGCGCGGGAGTCGGGGCGGGAGCCGGGGTCGCTTCCGGCGCCTTGGCGACCGGGGCGGCCG
>JAXHTU010000193.1:0-2127 GCA_034189955.1 Pseudomonadota bacterium
GGCGGGGTGGCCTGGTCGCTGGGCCGGCTGCCGGCGGCGCTGACGGCGGTGACGGTGCTGATCCAGCCGGTGGTCGCCGCCGGCCTCGGCTGGTGGCTGTTCGCCGAGACCATGACGGCGGTTCAGCTGGCGGGCGGCGCGGCCCTGCTGGCGGGGGTGGTGCTGGCCCAGTGGGCCTCACTCAAAAAGAAGGGCGCGGAGGCCGAAGCCGCCGCGCCCGTCCCATAGATTGGAGGTGTCTGAATTCAGAGCAGCTTCAGATCGATGGCCGAGGTCTTGCCGCGCTGGGATTCCAGCTCGTATTCGACCTTGGCGTTCTCATCGAGGCCTTGCAGGCCCGCCTTCTGCACGGCGGTGATGTGGACGAACACGTCCTGACCGCCGCCATCGGGCTGGATGAAGCCGAAACCCTTCGTCGGGTTGAACCACTTGACCGTGCCGGTCGCCATATTGCGTCTCCTGAACGCGCTTTTCCAGGCGAACGCCCCCGCGGGGACGCCCGACAGCCCATCTGGACGAGCTCATTCAGCGAAGGAGCGGGCACGGGTGTGGAGGCCGCGCGAAATCCGGACTGCGGGGCCATTTCTCTCCCGAAAAAGCGGAAGCGGTCAACCGCAAACCGATTCGCCGGGTGGCGGAACAGCGTGAACGGCCGTTATCCGAACGTCAGGCGCACAGGCCGCGCGCGGCCCCGTCCAGATGCAGGTGGTCGCGGTGGGCCTCGTTATAGTCCGGCGTCAGCACGGTCGAGAACACCCGGCAGGCCCCGTCGCGGACCCGCTTCAGAAAGCCCTGGCCTTCGGCCCCGCGCGGACCGGTCCCGTCCCAGTCGGCCAGCACCGAGACCTTGCGCCCGTCCGCCAGCGTCATGCCGCCGATATCGAGGGCGTTGGCGCGGGCGTGTTCGCTGGGATTGGCGCCCGGGTCGGTCTGGCCATAGATGCGGCGGCAGCTGTAGGCGCCGACGCTGTCCATCCGCGCCACCCGGCTGCCGAACGCCGCCTCCGCCGCCGGCTGCAGCACCTGGCGGTCCCAGATGACGTAGCGCACCGCCAGCGGGCACTGCATGACGGGGTTGCCGGGCAGGGGGGTGACGGCGCCGCCGGTGATGCGCACCGCCCCGCGCACGACGCAGAAGGCGCCGTCGTCCCGGTCCTCGGCCCGCTCGACCGTGACGCCGGCCTCGCGCAGGGTCTGCATGCAGGCCTCGGTGACGGCGGCGGTCTCCTCCGGGGCGGCGGTCGGGGGCACGACGAAATCGGCCACCTTGGCCGCCGTGGCCGCGCCCACCGGCCGGCTCAGGTCCAGCGGCTTCCACGGCAGGTCCTGGGCCGGGGCGAAGGCGTTGAGCAGGGCGAAGGCCGCGCAGACGCCGAGCGTCGCCTCCCACAGCAGGTTCCAGAAGTCGGCGAAGTCGCGTTTCACCGGTCCAGCCTTAAACGGCCGCGCCGGCAACGCAATGCGCGGCGGCCCCGCGCCTCGCCTTGCCGCGCCCGCCCTCCGGGCGCACGGTGCCGGGATGGGCAAGAAAACCGACGACTACGAAGCCGAGCTGGAGCGCCTGCAGATTCTGCTGGTCGAGACCCAGGCCTGGACCATCGACAAGGGGATCAAGACGGTGATCGTCTTCGAGGGCCGCGATTCCGCCGGCAAGGACGGGGCGATCAAACGCATCACCGAACACATGGCGTTGCGCCAGACCCGGGTCATCGCCCTGCCCAAGCCGACCGAGCGCGAGACCGGCCAGTGGTATTTCCAGCGCTATGTCCCCCACCTGCCGGCCGAGGGCGAGACCGTGCTGTTCAACCGCTCCTGGTACAACCGCGCCGGGGTCGAGCGGGTCATGGGCTTCTGCGAATCCATTGCCTACGCCCAGTTCCTCAAGGACGCGCCGCATTTCGAGCGGATGCTGGCCGACGGCGGGATCAACATCATCAAGCTGTGGCTGGACATCTCCAAGGCCGAACAGGCCGAGCGGCTGGAGGCGCGCGTGTCCGATCCACTGAAACGGTTCAAGGTGTCGTCGCTGGACGCCGAGGCCCAGGACCGCTGGGACGACTACAGCGCCGCCCGCGACCGCATGCTGGACCAGACCGACCACCGCACGGCCCCGTGGACGGTCGTGGC
>JAXHTU010000194.1:0-2087 GCA_034189955.1 Pseudomonadota bacterium
CCGCCGACCACGGCGGAGAGCGCGATCGGAGCCAGCGAGCGGGGCCGCGTCAGGCCCGGGTCGGCGAAGGCCGCCGCCGCCGCCACGGCCGCCGCCAGCAGGCCTGGCCACAGGAACAGGAAGGCGGTCTGCGGCGCCACGGTCTGGGCCGCGGCGCCGAGGGCGAGGACGAGGGCGATCAGGCCGGTCCAGCCGCCCCAGAGCGTACGCGCGGCCAGGGCCGGATACAGCGACAGTCCGACCGCGACCACCGCCGCGCCGGGGAGGATCGGGCCGGGCCCGCCCAGCGCCATGGCGAACACGGCGGCGGCGGTCAGGGCCCCGGCGGTGACGCGCCGGTCGGGCCGCGCCCGGCCGCCCAGCACGGCCATGGTCAGCGCCAGCCCGGTCAGGGCGGCGCCGGCCTCCATCCACGGCAGGCGGGTCAGCAGCAGATCGTAGCCGTCCGCGCTGTCGACCCGCTGCGCCATCGGTCCGGCGAGGGTCCGCACGGCCTGGGTCAGCACGAGGCCGGCGGCGGTGAACCAGACGCCGTCGACCGCGCCCCGGCCGAGGTCGGCGAGGGTCAGGCCGGCCCGTTCGCGGGCGCGCCAGCCGGCCGCGCCCAGCAGCGTCAGGGCGAGGGCCAGCAAGCCCCAGCCCGCCGCCGGCGAATGGCGGAGCAGGACGCGGCCATACAGGTCGGCGTAGACCGCCTCGGCCCCGCGCGCGGGCAGGGCCTCAGCCCGCAACAGGAGGTCGACGCTCTCCAGCGTCTGCGAGCCGATATGCTGGAGCGAGCCGCGGTCCAGCGCCTCCGGCGTCGAGGTCGGGGCGTGGTACTGGTCGGGCCGGCCGATGAAGGCGAGGTTCAGGCCCTGGACGCCGCGGTTCTTCGGAATGGTGAAGTCGGTCCCGTTCGGCATCCGCTCATAGACGAAGGCGGCCAGGGAGTTGGTGGTGACGCCGCCGTCGGCGCGGACGCCGGCGCGGGCGAACAGGGCGACGGTTTCGGCGGCGCCGCGTCCGGTCTCGAACATCAGGGCCCGGCCGCCGCCGCCGCGCGCCTCCAGATTGATCACGGCGCCGATCCGGTCGCGCAGCGGATGGCCGCCCCAGAAGACCCGCGCGCCGTCGAGGCCGATCTCCTCGGCGTCGGTCAGCAGCACCACCAGGGTGCGGTCCGCCGGACCGCGGGCGCGCAGGGCCCGGACGCTCTCCAGAAGGGCCGCCACGCCGGCGGAATCGTCGGCCGCGCCGGGCGACGCCGGCACGGTGTCGTAATGGGCCATCAGGGCCACGGCGGGCAGGGCGGGGTCGCGGCCGGGCAGGACGCCGACCAGATTGACGGCGGTGAATTCCGCGGCCGCCGGGTCGCCGCCCATCCGCCGCAGATCGTCGGCCGAGCCGCGCGCGATCGGCCCGGCCTGGGTCGAGGTCCGCAGGCCCAGCGCCGTCATCCGCCGCAGCAGATAGTCCCGCACCCGGGCGTGATCGGCCGAGCCGACCGGATGCGGCCGCCGCGCGATCTGGCGGACGTCGACCATGGCCCGTTCGGCCGAAAAGGCGGTCGCCGGCGCCCCGACGCCGACGGCGCGCGGGCTCTGCAGGGAGACGACGCCGAGCAGCAGGGCGAGCGCCAGAGATCCGATCAGCCCGTACAGCCGCATGCGCAATCCTCCCGACGACGGCGCCATCCTGGACGAGCGATCCGCCGTCGTCATCCCTGGCCCGCGTCGTCCCCGGGCCGGGGGTCGATCACAAGGCCCAGAGGTCGCCGTCGTCCATCTTCCACCAGGGCAGGGCGGCCCCGCCGGCCGGGTCTGGCGCCTGGAGCAGGTCCGGGCCCGTCGCCCAGGCGACCGGCGCGTCGTCGGACAGGGCCGTCAACGGATCCGCCTCGATCAGGGCGGCCTTGTCCCGCAGGTCCGGCAGGACGAGGAAGTCGTCGTCGGCCAGGGGCGAGACCAGCGGACCCGCCGGCTTCTCGGCCGGGGCCGGCGCCGCCGGGGCGCCGAGAGCGGCCCGGGAGCCGTCGCCGTAGCGCAGGCTCTCGATGTCGGTGGCGAGGATGGAGCCGTCGCGCCCGGCGACGGCGTCGACGATGC
>JAXHTU010000195.1:0-2053 GCA_034189955.1 Pseudomonadota bacterium
CCGTTCAGGCGCGACCCGAGGGCCGCGAGCACCAGATCGGCCCGCTCATGGCCCAGAGCTTCGTTGAGGCGACGCAGACGGTCGACGTCAGCCACCACCAGCTCATACTCGCCGGGGTGGGTCAGGGTCTCGCCGGCGCGGGCGAGGAAGGTGCGGCGGTCCAGCAGGCCGGTCAGGTGGTCGCGGTGCGAGGCGGCGAACTTGGTCTCCAGCGCCACCACCCCGGCGGCGCGCAAGCCGTCCTCGAGCCAGACTCCGCGCCAGATGCAGGTCTCGGAGTCGCGCATGCGCAGGCGCACGGCGACTTCCGTGCCCTCGGCCTGCGGCTTGAGAATGCGCTCCGCCAGCGAGCGGTCGTGGGGCACGGCGACGGCGGTGAAGGCGGCGCCCGAACATTCGGGGGCCAGCGGGCCGAGGCCGAGGGCCCGGGTGGCGCCGGTGAAGCGCATCTGGTCGTCCGACGGGGTCCAGATCCACAGGGCCGCATCGGCCGCGGCCAGCGCCTCGATCGCGGTTGTCGCGTCCCAGGCCAGGCTTCTGGAGCGAGTGTTCAAGACGCGGACCGTTCCCGAGAAAACGGCCTCTCGGATCACCCGGGATCAGCCGCGGCGTCCGCCGCCGTCATTGACGGCGCCGAACAGCAGATGATCTGCCCAAGCGCCGTTAATTTTGAGATAAGCCCGGGCCTGTCCCTCCAGCGCGAAGCCGGATTTTTCCAGCACCCGGCGCGAGGCGTGGTTGGTCGGAACGCAGGCCGCCTCGACCCGATGCAACTTCAGATCGTCGAAGGCGTGCGCCACCACCGCCCGCGCCGCCGCCGTCGCGTGCCCTCGCCCGGCGACCGGTCGGCCGATCCAGTAGCCCAGGGTTCCCGCCTCGGCCACGCCGCGACGGATGTTCGACAGGGTGATGGCGCCGACCAGTGACTGGTCCGCATCGGCGAAGATGAAGAAGGGGCAGGCGTGCCCGGCCTCCATCTCGCGGGTGTAGATCGACAGGCGGCGGCGGAAGGCGGGACGGGTCAAGTCGTCCTCAGGCCAGGTCGGCTCCCACGGCTGCAGATAGGCGTGCGACTGCTGGCGCAGGGCGGCCCAGGGCTCGTAATCGACAATGCGCGGGGGGCGCAGGGTGACCCCCTCCCCCTTCACGACCACGCCGGTCGCCTCATTGATCCAGTCCAGCAGGGCCATGCGATCAGGATAGTCTCCTGACGATCAGCCGAAAAGGGCGTCGCGGAAGGCCGGCCCGGCCGCGGCCGCGGCCTTCGGCCCCAGAACCGCGGTCGCCGCCCGGCCGGGCGCCAGCACCGCGGCGGCGGCGGCGCGGACATCGTCGACGCCCTGGGCCAGGGCGCGGTCGGCCATCGTCTGCGAGGGGATGGTCTTGCCGAAGATCAGCACCTGGGCCGCGGCCCGCCCGGCCCGCGCCGCCGGGCTCTCGTCCGACATCCACAGGCCGGCGTTCATCACCGCCTTGGCGCGCGACAGTTCGGCGGGCGTCGGGCCGTGCTCGGCGAGGGCGCGGATCTCGGCGGCGCAGACCTGGGCCAGTTCGACGGCCCGGTCGGCCGAGGCGCCGGCGTAGACGCCCAGCAGGCCGGCGTCCTCATAGGGTTCGTGATAGGCGTCGATGGCATAGGCCAGACCCCGCTCCTCGCGGGCGCTCTGGAACAGGCGCGAGGCCATGCCGCCGCCGAGGATCTCGGTCATCAGCCGCGCCGCCGCATAGGATGGATCGGCGGCCGAGGGGGCGGGCAGCTGGAAGACGATATTGGCCTGTTCGATGCGGCGCGTCAGGGCGGCGTGGCCGCCGGTGAAGCGCGGCGCGTCGGGCGTGCCGGCGGGGGTCGACGTCTCGCCGCCGAACCAGCGCTCGGCCAAGGCCAGCAGTTCGGTCTCGTCGACCGCGCCGGAGGCGGCGATCACCATCCGGTCGGGCGAATACAGGCGGGCGCGCCACTCGCTGATCGAAGCGCGCGTGATCGGCTTGAGGCTGGCGACCGATCCGAGGATCGGCCGGCCCAGCGGCTGGCCGTTGAAGGCCCGGGTCTGGG
>JAXHTU010000196.1:0-2051 GCA_034189955.1 Pseudomonadota bacterium
GCGCGGCGGAGGTAGGCGAGCTGGGCGCGGAAGTCGCCCTCCCGCAGCGCCGTCCAGCCGTCGGTGCCGCCCGTGTCGGGGGCAAGCGTGTGGTAGCAGAGGATCGTGACGGGGTCGTCCTTCAGCGCCCTGCGGCGCAGGACCGCCAGCACCGGGGGCGCGGTCAGCACGGACAGGGCGGCCTGGCGGATCATGGCGCCGGGTCGAAGAACAGCCTGGCCAGCTTCGCCGCCTCGGTGTCGATCGAATGCCGCGTGCGGCAGCGGTCGCGGCCCCGGACGCCCATCTCGAGAAGCGTGGCGGGATCGGTCGAGAGCGCGGTGTCGATCGCCTGAGCGAGCGAGGGCCGGTCGGTGGCGGGCACCAGCCAGCCGGTCTTTTCGTGCTGCACGAGTTCCGGGATGCCGGCGATATAGGTCGAGATCACGGGACGGGTCCGCGCCATCGCCTCCATGATGACGACGGGCAGGCCTTCGATCAGGCTCGGCTGGACGAGGACGGTGCAGCGGGCGAGTTCGGCCTTCACGCGGTCGGCGTCGACCCATCCGGTGATCTCGACCGCGTCCTTCAGCCCCAGTTCGGCGATCCGGGCCTCGATCGCGGGCCGCATGTCGCCGTCGCCGGCGAAGACGAGCTGCGCCTGCGGGTGGCGGGCGCGCACCTCGGCGAAGGCGTCGAGCAGGAAGAGATGCCCCTTCACCAGCGCCAGCCGCCCGACGCAGAGAAGCCGCGGCACCTCGGGCATCGGCACCGGCACGTCGGCGAAATAGTCGGCGTCGAGCCCGCAGTGGATCACGCGGAGCTTGTCCCAGATCGCGGGCGTCAGTTGACGCATGAGCTGGCTCTGCAGGTAGTGGCTGACCGCGACGGCAAAGCGCGCCTGCCCCAGCTTGCACTCGAAGTGGAGACGGGGCGCGTTGTCCATCTCGTTGCTGCCGTGGTTCGTGAAGCTGTAGCTCGGCCCGCCCATGGTCCGCACGAGACAGGCGACTTCCGCCGGATTAGTGCCGAAATGGGCATGGATGTGGGTGACCCCCCTCGCCTCGCACCAGCGCAGCACGCGGCAGGCCTGGGCGAAGTAGGCGAGGTGATAGGGCAAGGGCCGGACCGCGTTCCGCGACATGGCGAGGGCCGCACGCAGGCCGCGCAGGAAGGGGCCGGGCCGCCTCAGCGCCATGCGGGCCGTCTCGGCCAGAAGCGAGGCGATGCCGCCGTCCTGCGCGTAGCGGGTGATCTTGCGCTCGGCCATGTCCTCGGCGTCGACGAGGGGCAGGTCGCGCCCCGTGAGCGACAGGCGGTCGACGGCGATCCCCAGGCGTTCGAGCGCCCGGATCTCGCGCCGGATGAAGGTATGGCTGACCGCGGGATACTGGTTGACCAGATAGGCCACGTGCCGTCCCGCATAGGGACCGGCCGCGGAGGTCATCTCCTCCCCGGCCGGGCCGGTGGCGGCGGAGGTCAAAACCCCAGGCGCCGCACGACCTGCATGCCCTTGCGGTAGACCACCGGGGGCAGGACTTCCTTGGCGATCTTGCCGAACTTGTCGCGCCCGCTCTCGCGCGCGTCGGCCGATCCCGGGCGCGGCTTGAACAGCGTCGAATGCTCGGTGCGGCTGTCGTCCCATGTGGCGGTGTAATAATAGAGCGCGATCGACTGGCGCGGCAGGCCTTCGGGATGGTTCACCGGCTCGGGGTTGCCGTGCCAGGTGTCGGACCCGGTCGAGAAGCAGACCATCCGGTTCTCGGTCGGCGTGAAGCTGGCCTTCCTGGTCTTCATCGGCTTGTCCCAGACCTCGAACGATCCGCCCCATTCTTCCTTCCAGGGCGGGTTCAGGTAGATCAGGACGTTCAGCCGGCGCTCGAGCCGCATCTGCTTGTGGACGTTGAAGTCGGCGTGGATGTTCAGATAGCCGCCGTTCAGCGTCCTGTGGATGCCCGCGCCGATGAAGTAGGGGTCGGGAATCAGGCCCTTGATGCCCGTCATCTCTTCGAGAAAGAGGATGAAGTGGCGCGAGTTGAAGGACTGGAACAGGTGCCGCGAATAGTCGGGCA
>JAXHTU010000197.1:0-2001 GCA_034189955.1 Pseudomonadota bacterium
GGCGGGCGCGGCGGGGGGCGGCGCCGGCGGGGGCCTCGTCCCCGGCGTCGGGGGCGGTCACGGTTCCGGCGAGCGGGGCGACGAGGTTCTCGGTGTAGATGAAGCGGGTGCAGGCCTGGCGGAAGCTTTCGGGCGTCTTGCGCTCGCCGAAGCCGTAGACGTCGACGCCCTCCTCGCGGATGCGCGAGGCGAGACGGGTGAAGTCGGCGTCGGAGGAGACCAGGCAGAAGCCGTCGAACCGGCCCGAATGCAGCAGGTCCATGCCGTCGATGACGAGGGCGATGTCGCCGGAGTTCTTGCCCTTGGTGTTGGCGAAATTCTGCTGCGGCTGGATGGCGAAGCGGGCGAGGACCTTGGTCCAGCCGGCCAGCTGGGCGCTGGAGAAGTCGCCGTAGATGCGCCGGGCGCTGGCCTCGCCGAGGGTGGCGATCTCGGTGAACAGGGCCTCGGCGATGCGCGGCGAGGCGTTCTCGGCGTCGATCAGCACGGCCAGGCGCGGGGCGCGGTCGGCGGCTTTGAGCGGGTCGGTCGCCATGGGTTCGGATCCGTGCGGCTGGAGCCGGTGTGTCGCGCGGCGGCGGGGGCGGGTCAAGGCGGGGGGCGGCGGCGGGGGAAGCGGCGGGGGGCGGCGGATAAAGCGGAGCCATAAGGGGCGGGGCACGTTGTGGCCGGCATGACCTATGGCAATCATTTTCTCGACACCCTGACTCCGGACGACGAGGCGGCGCTGCGGCCGCATCTGCGGACGATGGAGGTGGCGGCCGGGCGGACGCTGATCGAACAGGACGGGCCGATCCCGGAGCTGCATTTTCCGGTCACGGCGCAGCTGGTCAATCTGGTGCGGTTCTCGGACGGCTCGGCCGTCGAGACGGCGGTGATCGGGCGCGAGGGGCTGTCGGGCCTGGCCCCGTTCATGGCCGGGCTGGACTGCGGCTGGGCGGTGTCGGCGCGGGCCGGCGGGAGCCTGTATGCGATGCCGGCCGACGTGATGCGGGCGCGGCAGGGGGAGAGCGCGCCGCTGCGCCAGGCGCTGCTCAGGCTGTCGCACGTCTATCAGCTGCAGGCGGTGCAGCATGCGGCCTGCAACGCCCGGCACAAGGTGACGCCGCGGGTGGCGCGCTGGCTGCTGCTGGCCAGCGACCTGAGCCCGGGGGGCAAGCTGCAGATGACCCAGGAGGAGCTGGGCGGGCTGCTGGGGGCGCGGCGGACCACGGTCAACGAGGCGGCCAGCCAGCTGAAGGCGGCGGGGGCGATCCGCTATGCGCGCGGGGTGGTCAGCGTGCTGGACCGGGGCGCGCTGGAGGGGCTGGCGTGCGAATGCTACGCCATGGAGCGGCGGCGCATCGAGGCGGCGGGGGTGATGCCGTAGGGCGTCAGGGCGCGGCGTCGGCCGCGCCCGCCGCCTCGCCGCATCGTTCGCCGTCCCACCCCAGCACCTTGCGCCGCACCGCCTCGAAGGCGGCCTCGTCGGGCTCGGGCGTGTTCCAGTTGTCGCCGCCGCGCCCGGCCCGGTCGGCCAGCCGCGCATAGCTCTCGGCCAGCCCCGCCAGCGCCCGCGCCTCGGCCCACAGCCGGCCGGTCATGGCCCGGCCCGAGGCCAGCACCGCCAGCCGCGCGAGGGCCGCGGGATCGGCGGGGTCGTCGGGCGGCTCGACGCCCTCGAACAGCCGCGCCGCCACGGCCTCGGGGCTGTTGCGGCGGGCCTCTTCCAGCCCGGCCTCGCGGGCGAGGGCCTGGCCGATCGCCTGGGCGTCGCCCCAGTCGCGCTTGGTCGCCCCGTGGCGGGTGATGCGGCGGCGGATGGCGTGTTCGGACACCCGCCATTTGCGCGCGAGGAAGGGGGCGGTGGCGCCCTCGCGATACTCCTTGAGGATGAGCGCCCAGGTCTCGGTCGAGAGCCGGTAGTGGGCGGGGCGGTCCTCCCCCGGCGGGGCCGGGAGGGGGACGGCGGCGGGGAGCGGGGCGCGGTCGGTCATGACGCGGGAGGGTAAGGGCGGGGTG
>JAXHTU010000198.1:0-1956 GCA_034189955.1 Pseudomonadota bacterium
TTCCCGGCACGCCGCGCGCCGCCATCGCCGCCTGCGCCCGCGCGCCGAGCGTCCCGTAGACCGCCGAGACGTTGACGCCGATCTTCTCGAACACGCGCCCGCCCCGCATCACGCTCATCAAACCGCCGCCCGCGTCCGATCCGTCCTCCGACGCCCGCCGCGTCTCGGTCACCTCGAAGCGCCCGGCCGGCCTCTCCGCCAAGGGGCCGTCCGTCTGCGCATCCTCGACGCTCTCGAAGGCCGCCACGATCTCGTCGCGCAACGTCCTGAACCACGCGCTCGCCCGCGCTTTCCGGTCATCGAAGTCGTCGCTCATCGTCCCCTCCGTTCCTGTCTGGCTTGCCTTCTACGCCGATCCGGGGGAAACCGCCAAGGGCAGGAGACCCCAGGCCATGCCGGACTTAGCAGCGAAGCCAGCCCGTGAGGGGCGCTCCCTTCTTCGGGACGCCGTCTTCGGCGCCATCGACGGCGCGGTCACAACCTTCGCCATCGTCGCGGGCGTCGTGGGCGCCGACCTCTCGACCCGCGTCATCCTCGTCCTCGGCCTCGCCAATGTCCTCGCCGACGGCTTCTCGATGGCGGCGGGCAACTACTCCGGCACCAAGGCCGAACTCGACGATCTGCGCCGCCTGCGCGATCTCGAGGAGAAAGAGATCGCCCTGCACCCTGATGACGAGATGCGTGTGCTGCGCACGATCCTTCGCGACAAAGGTCTGGAAGGCCGTCTCCTCGACGAGGCCGCCGAGGCCATCGCACAGAACCGCAGCGCCTGGATCGACATGCTCCTGATCGAAGGACGCGGCCTCTCGCCCGTCGATCCTCATCCGATGCGCGCCGCGCGGGCGACCTTCGCGGCGTTCCTCGCCGCCGGCATGGTCCCGCTTGTTCCCTTCGTCCTGGGCCTGCCCGAGGCCTTCCGCTGGTCGATGGCGCTGACCGCCTGCACCTTCTTCGCCGTGGGCGCGTTGAAGTCGCACTGGTCGCTGTCGCCCTGGTGGCGCTCGGGTCTTGAAACACTGGCCATCGGCGGCACGGCCGCCACCATAGCCTATGCCGTAGGGACCCTCTTCAGCACCGCCTGAGCCGCAGACGAAAACGAAAACGGCGCCTCACGGCGCCGCCCCCTATAGGACTGTCCGTAGCGTCACTCGTCGTGGTCGTGCTGACCCGGAGCATAGTCCTTGCCGTTGGTCTTGCCGTCGCCGTCGCGGTCGGCGCCGATGCTGGCCGAGAAGCCGGGCGAATAGTCGCCGCCGTTGGCCTGCCCGTTCGCGTCCCGGTCGCCGATGGTGTCAGGATTGTCCTTGGCGATCTGGCCCGGCGGGTTGCCGTCCTCGTGAAGAGCGGCGGCCGGTCCGGCCACGGCGAGCGCTGCAAGTGCGATGATGAAAAGACGCATGGTTCCTCCTCTTGGTTCAAGGCCGCCAGGAAGCAGCCCCGAACGTAGTCACGAACGAAGGTCCCGCAAAGTTGCGCCCTGCCCGCCGAACCCCGCCCAATGCCGCCTTGTCCTGCCTTCCCCCCGGTCCTATAAGCCCTGCCATGATGGGCCATGTCGCGAACATCGTTCGAATTACGGGCCCGGCGCTCTGACAAGATGAGCCGCCGGGTTTCAGGCGTCGAGACTCTCCGCCACCCCTTCGCAAACCGCCCGAACACTTCCCGAGGACACGTCCGATGTGTGCCGACACGCCCGACTACAAAGACACCCTGAACCTGCCCCAGACAGATTTCCCGATGCGCGCGGGGCTGCCCAACCGCGAGCCGGGCTGGCTGGAGCATTGGGAGAAGATCGGCGTCTACGACCGCCTGCGCGAAAAATCGGACCGCCCCTCTTTCGTCCTGCATGACGGCCCGCCTTACGCGAACGGTCATCTTCACATCGGGCACGCGCTGAACAAGACGATCAAGGACATGATCGTCCGGTCGCACCAGATGATGGGGTTCGACGCCCGC
>JAXHTU010000199.1:0-1945 GCA_034189955.1 Pseudomonadota bacterium
CGAAGGTCTTGTCCCGGAGCACGCCGGCGTTGTTGACCAGAATGTCGACCCGGCCCCACCGCGCCATGACCGCCGCGACCATGGCCTGCACGGCGTCGAAGTCGGTGACGGAGGCGGCGTTGGCCATCGCCTCTCCGCCGGCCGCCTCGATTTCCGCCACCACGCTCCCGGCGGCGGTGGCCGAGCCGCCCGATCCGTCGCGGCCGCCCCCCAGATCGTTGACCACCACCCGGGCGCCCCGTCGGGCCAGCGCCAGGGCGTGCTCGCGCCCGAGGCCGCCGCCCGCTCCGGTCACGATCGCCACCCGCCCGTCGAACCTCGTCGCCATCGCTCTGCTCCCTTGTGCGCCCGCCACCCCTAGCAGGCGATCCCGCCCGGGACAGCCCCGGACCAATGTGTTGGAATGGCGCCACAGTCGCCCCATTCCGAGCGAAATCAAGGAACCTGAACCGTACATTGCCGTTCGGCTCCGGAGCGTCCCGTGTAAAGCGTGGGCATTCGGGAACCTTGAGTGTGAGGGATATCATGAAGGTGAAGCTTTTTGCGGGCGTCGCGATGGCGGGGCTGTTCGCGGCCGGTGCTGCGTCGGCGGATCCGAACGGCTGGTACGGCGCGATCGACGCCGGCTGGCATGCGGCGGGCGTAGCCACCGCCCAGGACGTCGATTTCGACGTCGAGAACGACTGGGCGGGTTTCGCCCGTCTGGGTTACCGGTTCACGGAGAACTGGCGGGTTGAGCTCGAGGGCGGCTACCGTCCGGGCGACATCGGCGAAGTGAACCTGGGCGCGACGCCGGCCTATCTGTGCAACGTGACGCCGGCGGCGGGCGCGTGCGAGATTCCGGACGGCGAGATCTCGTCGACCTCGCTGATGATGAACGTGATCTACGACTTCGGCACGGCCGAGTCGGCGCTGCGTCCGTTCATCGGCCTGGGCGCGGGCGTCAACCGCGTCAACACCGACTTCATCGGCACCTTGGCCAGCAACCGCGCCATCGGCGTGGGCGCGGACGACAGCTCGGCCAAGCTGGCCGCGCAGGCGATCGCCGGCCTGACCTGGGCGGTGAGCGACCGGGCCATGCTGGACCTGACCTACCGCTACATGGTCTCGAACATGGAGTTCGAGGCGTTCGACTCCTCGCCGGCGGTCACCGTCGGTCCGTTCCAGGGCCGTTACGAGGACTCCTCGGTCAGCCTGGGTCTGCGCTATTCGTTCGGCGCCGAAGAGGTCGAGTACATTCCGCCCCCGCCGGCTCCGCCGGTGGTGACCCCGCCGCCGCCGCCGACCCCGCCGCGTCCGACCCCGCCGCCGCCGCCGGTGCGTCGCGAGTTCGTGGTCTACTTCGACTGGGATCGCTCGGATCTGACCGCGGAAGCGCAGTCGGTGGTCACCCAGGCCGCCAACTACGCCAAGTCGGGCCGTCCGACCCGCATCCTGATCGTCGGCCACGCCGACACCTCGGGTTCGGCCGCCTACAACGTCGGCCTGTCCAACCGCCGCGCCCGCACCGTTGCGGACGCCATGGTGGCCCAGGGCGTCAACGGCGGCGTGATCTCGCTGGACGGCAAGGGCGAAACCCAGCTGGCCCGCCCGACCGCCGACGGCGTTCGCGAGCCTCTGAACCGCCGCGCCACCATCGACATCAACTTCTAGGGAAGTCGACGTCGACCGCTCCGGCCCCGGCCGGAGCGGACCACGGCAACGCTACGAGACAGAGCCGCCGGTCCCGTTCGGGGCCGGCGGTCTTGTTTTGACCATCCGGCGGGTGACACATGCGGTTTCGGCTCCGCATTCCAGGGCGCGGCTCCCGCGCCGGAGGTTCCCATGTCCCGCCGCTCCCTCTGCGCCTTCATCATCCTGGGCATCGCCGCCTGTTCTCCGGGCGAGCCGGCCGGGGCCTCCCCCGGACAGGCCGCGACGGACAGCGGCCGGCGCGAGACCGCCG
>JAXHTU010000002.1:0-66240 GCA_034189955.1 Pseudomonadota bacterium
GGCCGACGCGGGCCGACAGGAAGGCGACGGCCGTGGAGGCGCGACGTGCCTGACATCGGGGCCCGCGTTCTGGTCACCGGCGGCAACGGCTTTCTCGGCGAGGCCCTGGCCGCCCGCCTGCTGGCCGACGGACGCCCGGTTCGCGTCACCGTGCGGGCGACCGCTGAAGCGCCCGCCGCCGGGGCGGTCCCCGTGGGCGATCTGGCCGATGCGCCGGACTGGAGCGACGCCGTCCGGAACGTGGACTGCATCGTGCACACGGCGGGTCGGGCGCATCAGCCCGAGAGCGCCGATCCCGAGGCTCTGGCGGCGTTCCGGCGCGTCAATGTCGACGCCACCCTGGCCCTGGCCCGCGAGGCGGCCCGGGCCGGCGTCCGCCGGCTGGTGTTCATCTCCTCGGCCCACGTCAACGGCGGGGTCACGCACGGTCGGGGCTTCCGCGCCGACGACGCGCCCGCCCCGGTCGGGGCCTACGCCCAATCCAAGCTGGACGCGGAAACCGGCCTCGCGGCGATCGCCGCCGAAACCGGCCTCGAGATCGTGGTGATCCGCCCGCCGCTGATCACGGGCCCGGGGGTGAAGGGCAATCTCGCCAGCCTCTATGGCGCCCTGCGGCGCGGCCTGCCGCTGCCATTCGGCCTCATCACCGGAAACCGGCGGGATCTGGTCTCGCGCGACACCCTTTGCGACCTGATCACCGTGTGCCTCGACCATCCGGCGGCGGCGGGGCGAACCTTCCTCGTCAGCGACGGCGCGCCCCTGTCCACCCGCGCCCTCGTCGAACGGATGGCGGACGAACTCGGCGTCCGCGCCCGGCTGCTGCCGGTTCCCCCCGCCTTGCTGCGCCGGCTTCTGGCCGTCGTCGGCCGCGGCCGCATGGCGACCCAGCTGACCGGCGATCTCGAGATCGACATCGCCGCGACGCGCGAGGCGCTCGGCTGGACCCCGCCCACCTCGCGTCCCGGAGCCCGGCCATGAGCGTCTTCATCATCGCCGAAGCCGGCGTGAACCATAACGGCGACGCCGATCGGGCCCTCGCCATGGTCGACGCCGCGCATAAGGCCGGCGCCGACGCGGTCAAATTCCAGACCTTCTCCGCCGACAAGCTGGCGGCTCCGGGGGCCGAAAAGGCCGACTACCAGAAGCGCGAGACCGGCGAAGGCGGCCAGCACGCGATGCTCAAGGCCCTGGAGATGTCGCCCGACCTGCACCACCGGCTGATCGCGCGCTGCGCCGAGGTCGGGGTCGAATTCATGTCGACCCCCTTCGACGAGGAGGCCGCCGATTTCCTCGTCGCCGGCGGGATGGCCCGGATCAAGGTGCCCTCGGGCGAGATCGTCAACCACCCGTTCCTGCGTCATCTGGCGACGCTGGACCGGCCCATGATCGTCTCGACCGGCATGGCCACCATGGACGAGATCACCGACGCCGTGACGGTCATCTCCCGCGCGCGCGCCGAGGCCGGGCTGACGACGCCGATGGAGCAGGTGGTGACCATCCTGCACTGCACCTCGAACTATCCCGCCGCCCCGGTCGATGTGAACCTCAGGGCGATGCGGACCATCGCCGAGGTCACGGGCCTGCCGGTGGGCTATTCCGACCACACGCTGGGACTGGCGGTCTCGACCGCCGCCGTGGCGCTTGGCGCGACGGTGATCGAGAAACATTTCACCCTCGATCCGACCCTGCCGGGGCCCGACCATCGGGCCTCCCTCACCGTGGCCCAGCTGACCGATCTCGTCGGCCAGATCCGCGATGTGGAGGCGGCCCTTGGTTCGCCGGTCAAGGCCCCGACCGAGGCCGAACTGCCCGTCCGCGCGGTCGCCCGCCGGTCGGTGACCGCGCGCCGCCCTCTGCCGGTTGGCCATCTGCTGGAAGCCGGGGACCTGATCCTGCTGCGCCCCGCCTCGGGCATCGCGCCCCGCCATCTCGACGCCGTCATCGGACGCGGCCTGGTGCGGGCGGTCGACGCCGGCCAGCCGCTGACCTGGGCCGACGTATCCGGCCAGGCCGCGGACTAGGATGCGCAAGGTCTGCTACATCTCGGGCACGCGCGCCGACTTCGGCCTGATGCGGTCGACGCTGGCGGCCATCCGCGACCACGCCGATCTGGACCTGTCGGTGATCGTCACCGGCATGCATCTGTCGCCCCTGTATGGCGAGACGGTCCATGAGATCGAGGCCGCCGGCCTGACCATCGCGACGCGGGTTCCCGTGCCGCTGACCCCCGCCACGGGCGCGACCATGGCCCGGAACATCGGGGCCATGACCACCGCCTTCACCGACGCGCTGGAGGCGGAGCGGCCCGACCTCGTCCTGCTGCTGGGCGACCGCGGCGAGATGCTCGCCGGCGCCGTGGCCGGCCTGCACCTGAACATCCCGGTCGCGCACATCCATGGCGGCGAGCGCTCGGGCACCGTCGACGAGCCGGTGCGGCACGCCATATCCCGGCTCAGCCACCTGCATTTCACCGCCACCGAGGCGTCGCGCGAGCGACTCATCCGCATGGGCGAGGCCGCCGGAAACGTCCATGTCACCGGCGCGCCCGGGCTGGATGGGCTGCTGGAACGGCCCTCGCCGGAGCGCACCGCCGTCGCCAGGGCCCATGGCCTCGATCCCGCGCGGCCCTTCGCCCTGATGGTTTATCACCCGGTGCTGCAGGAGGCCGGCACGGCGGCGACGGACGCCCTGACCCTGCTGGACGCCCTCGCGCAGGCGGGGGTGCAGGTGCTGGCCCTCATGCCGAACGCCGACGCGGGCAGCGACGGGGTGCGCGAGGTGCTGACCAGGGCCGACGGCCGGCCCGGCGTCGCCGTCCGGACCCATCTGGCGCGGCCCGACTTCCTCGACGCCATGGCCACGGCCGATCTGATGGTCGGCAACTCCAGCGCCGGGATCATCGAGGCCGCCAGCTTCGGCACGCCCGTTCTCAATATCGGCCCGCGCCAGAACCTGCGCGAACGCAACGCCAATGTCCTCGATGTCGAGGCCCGGCCGGACGCGGTGCTGGCCGCGGTCCGAGACCGGCTGGCGCACGGTCGCTTCGCGGCGGAGAATCTGTATGGCGACGGCCGGGCCGCGTCCCGTATCGTCCGCTTGCTGGCGACCGTTCCGCTGGACCCGTCCCTGCTGCTGAAGGTCAATGGATACTGACGATGATCCACCTGATCGGAACCGGAGGACATGGCAAGGTGGTGCTGGACGCCCTGCTCCTTGCCGGCATCCCGCTCGCCGGGGTGACCGCCCGTGATGGCCGCGCCGACCTGTCCGGCCGCCCCTGGATGGGATTGCCGATCCAGACGCCCGAGATTTCGGAGCCGATGCGAGGGCACGACTTCCATGTCGCCATCGGCGACTGCGCCGCGCGCGAACGCCTGACGCAACAGGCTTCGACCGCCGGCGCCCGGGCCCTGACGGTGGTCCACCCCGACGCATCGGTATCGCCCTTCGCGACCCTGGCCGGGGGCGTGTTCGTCGCCGCCCGGGCGGTGGTCGGACCGGACGCCGGACTTGAGCAGGGCGTCATCGTCAATCACGGCGCGGTGGTCGACCACGACTGCCGCATCGGCGCCTTCACGCACGTGGCTCCGAACAGCAGCCTCGGCGGCGGCGTTCGCGTCGGCGCGCGCTGTCTCATCGGCGCCGGGGCCGTCGTCCTGCCGGGCGTGACGATCGGCGACGACGTCGTCATCGGCGCCGGCGCCGTGGTCACGCGCGACGTCGCCTCGCATCAGACCTGGGTCGGCGTGCCGGCCGCTCCGAAGGGTGTTTCATGACCGATATCCGCGCCGCCAGCGCCCCTCGCAGCGCCACCATTCGCGACGCCATGGTGACGATCAACGAATCCGGCATGCAGATGCTGCTGCTGGTCGATGACGACGGGCGGTTCCTGCGCACGGTGACGGACGGCGATCTGCGCCGGATGCTGCTGAACGGGGCCGAGATGGGCCACACCCTGGAGACCCTGCCCGCCATCACCTCGGTGACGGCCCCGGACAGCGTCGGCCGGCGCGACGCCCTCGCCGTGATGGATCGGCACGAGATCAATCACCTGCCGCTGATCGACGGCGAGGGGCGGATCGTGCGCGTGCTGCACCGCCGCGACATCGGCGCCCCGATCCTGCTGTCGACGCCGCACATGGGCGAGGCGGAGCTGCACTATGTCGAGGAGGCCTTCCGGACCAACTGGATCGCGCCCCTGGGCCCCAATGTCGACGCCTTCGAGAACGAGATCGCGGAGCTGGTCGGCGTCAGCCATGCGGCCGCCCTGTCCTCGGGAACCGCCGCCATCCACCTCGCGGTGCGCATGCTGGGGGTCAAGGCGGGCGACCGGGTGTTCTGCTCCAGCCTGACCTTCTCGGCCTCGGCCAATCCGATCGTCTATGAGGGCGGCGAGCCGGTCTTCATCGATTCCGAGCCGGGCAGTTGGAACATGTCGCCGATCGCGCTGGAGCGGGCCTTCGACGCGGCCCGGGCCGAGGGATGGATGCCCCGCGCCGTCATCGTCGTGAACCTGTACGGCCAGAGCGCCGACATGGACGCCCTGACCGAAATCTGCGACCGCCATGGCGTTCCGGTCATCGAGGACGCCGCCGAGAGCCTGGGCGCCCGCTACAAGGGCAAGCCCTCCGGCGTATTCGGCCGGCTGGGCATCTATTCGTTCAACGGCAACAAGATCATCACCACCTCCGGCGGCGGCATGCTGGTGTCCGACGACGAGGACCTGATCAAACAGGCGCGCTTCCTGGCGACCCAGGCGCGCGATCCGGCCCCGCACTATCAGCACAGCCAGATCGGCTTCAACTACCGGATGTCGAACATCCTCGCTGGAGTCGGTCGCGGCCAGTTGCAGGTGCTGGGCGAGCGCGTCGAGGCGCGCCGGGCGGTGTTCGCCGCCTATCACGCCGGGCTGTCGGACATCGAGGGTCTGGAGTGGATGCCCGAGCCGGAGTGGAGCTATTCGACGCGCTGGCTGTCCGCCTTCACCCTCGATCCGGCGATCGCCGGAGTCTCTGTGACGGAGGTCATCGCCCGCCTCGCCGCCGAGATGATCGAGGCCCGACCGATCTGGAAGCCGATGCACCAGCAGCCGGTCTTCGCCGGCTGCCGCCATTTCTCGCATGGCAACAGTCCGGTGTCGGACCGGATCTTCGAGACCGGCCTCTGCATGCCCTCCGGCTCGAACATGACGCCCGCCGAGATCGAGAGGGTCGTCGGCGTCATGCGCGACGCGCTGAAGGGCCGCTAGGCCATGAAGCGCCTGTTCGATGTGGTGATGGCGACGGGGGCGCTCCTGGTCCTGGCCTTGCCGATGGCGGCGGTGGCGGTGGCGGTGAAGGCCACCTCCAGCGGACCGGCCATCTATTGGTCTGACCGGGTCGGCCGGGACAACAAGCTGTTCCGCATGCCGAAATTTCGTTCGATGCGCACCGGCACCCCCGCGGTGGCGACGCATCTGCTGTCCGACACCACGGCCTGGCTGACCCCCATCGGCGCCTTCCTGCGCAAGAGCAGTCTCGACGAGCTGCCGCAGTTGTGGAGCATATTGGTCGGCGACATGTCGATCGTCGGGCCGCGCCCCGCCCTGTTCAACCAGGACGATCTGATCGAGCTGCGCACCCGCCACGGCGTGCATCGCCTTCGGCCCGGCCTTACGGGCTGGGCCCAGGTCAACGGTCGCGACGAACTGCCGATTCCCGAGAAGGTCGCCCTGGACGCCGAATATCTTCGCCGGCAAAGCCTGCTGCTGGATCTGCGGACCATCTGGATGACGGTCGGCAAGGTCATCCGCGCCCGGGACATATCGCACTGAAGCCTGCCCCGCCAATGGCGGGGCGTCGTCAGGCCCGCTTGATCGGCACCACGTCGGCCGTGCCGCGCGCCATGTCCGCCGAGACGGTGCGCACCGTGGCCAGGGTTTCGAAGATCAGGCCGCGCATCGCTTCGTCGTCGCCCGACCGCGCGGCGCGTTCCAGTTTCTCGACCGTCTTTCGCGTCATGCGCACGCCCTGGATGCGGTCGGTGACCCGCATCAGGCTGGGTCCGGTCATCTCGGCGACCTCGCTGGAATCGACCAGTTCCTCGAACAGCTTCTCGCCGGGCCGCAGACCGGTGACCTCGATCTCGATGTCCTTGCCGACGGTCTTTCCGTAGAGACCGATCAACTGGCGGGCCAGGTCGATGATCTTCACCGGCTTGCCCATGTCCAGAACGAAGACCCCCAGCGGACCGTCCGGCTGCTGCGCCGAATGGGCCGTCGCGTGCAGCACCAGCTGCACCGCCTCGGGAATGGTCATGAAGTAACGCTCGATGTCCGGATGGGTCAGGGTGACCGGCCCGCCCCGCTCGATCTGGGCGCGGAAGGTCGGCACGACCGATCCGGCCGAGCCCAGCACATTGCCGAAACGCACGACGCTGAACCGGGTGTCGCCGGCGCTCCCCTGCTGGCTGCGGACGACCGCCTCGGCCAGGCGTTTGGTCGCCCCCATGACGTTCGGCGGATCCACGGCCTTGTCGGTCGAGATGAACACCATGTGCTTGACCTGCGCGGCGTTGGCCGCCTCGGCCACGTTCCAGGTGCCGACGACATTGGTCAGCACGCTTTCGCAGGGATGACGTTCCATCAACGGCACGTGCTTCAGCGCCGCGGCGTGGAAGACCACGTCCGGACGCTCGCGGGTCAGGCAGTCGTTCAGCAGGGCGGCGTTGCGGACATCGTGCAGATACTCGCGCCGCGACAGGGTCGGCCAGCGCACGCCGATCTCCTGGTCGATCCGGAAGAGGCTGAACTCGGAATTGTCCAGCAGGGCCAGATGGCCGCAGCCCAGGTTGGCGACCTGACGGCAGACTTCCGAGCCGATCGACCCGCCGGCCCCGGTGACCAGAACCCGCTTGCCCGCCACCAGGGCCCTCAAGGGGGCGTCGTCCAGCCGGACCGGCGGACGCGCCAGCAATTCCTCCAGGGCGAACTCGCGCATGACCGGCTCGTCGGCGGCGGCGGAGCCGACCTCGACGAGACTGGGAACGCGCAACAGGCTCACGCCCCTGGCGCGCAACTGGCCCAGACGCTCGACGCCGAAGTCGGGCGGGGTGATGGAATCGTCGAGGAAGACGATGGCCGGGCTCATCCCGTGGTGCAGCAACTCGTCCAGCAGGGCGAGGGCGGCGTCGACCGAGGCCAGCACACGCACCCCGCGCAGTTCGCGCGCCACCGCCCCGGGCGTGTCGCTGATGATGCCGACGGGGCGATAGTCGTCATCGCCGCGCGCCAGCTCGCGCAGGAAGGTGTCCGCCCGGTCCATCCGCCCGACCAGCACCAGCGGCGTGCGCTTGTCATAGACGTTCAGGAAGGGCGCGATGGCCGCCAACGCTTCCTTGTCATGGATCATGCGCCGCAACAGCACCAGGGCCAGGGTCATGCCGATATCGAGCACGGGCAGGAACAGCAGGGTGGTGCGCGGCAGGGCCGTGCCCCGCTCGACGAAGAAGGTCAGGGCCAGAAACACCAGGGTGGAGATCAGCGAGGTCCGCACGATTCCGCCGACGTCGACGATCGAGACGTAGCGCCACAGCGCCTTGTCTGTCCGCGATACGACATCGAGGCCGAAGCCCAGCATGGCGAAGCCGAGCGCGTATATCCACGACGTCTCCACCGCATTGATAATGGAAAGCGGGGTCACGCCGTCGCCCGAGGCGAGCATGTAGGCGCCGACGACGGCCGTCACCCGAATGCCGGCGCGCGCGCCCAGTTTCAGGACCCGGACCAGGAAATGGGATAAATTGGTCACGCCGGTCGTCTCCGCCGATTCACGAGCCCCGCCCGGTCCACTCAAATTTAAGACCGCGCGGCGCCTTTTGATGACGCCACGGGGGCTGTTTCGCCTTTCCACAATCCGTGCCGCGACGGGCGAACAGTGCCTTGCGCGCGTCTTCCGGAAAGGTGATAGGCCAACGGCGGTGCGTAATAGACGTTCCGGACAAGGGTGTCACCGGGGCGTAGCGCCGGGCAGTCGCCCCGGGAAACCGGGGTCTTGGTGAGAGGCGGGGATCGGTTTGTTCGCCACTGTTGCTGTAATGGCGCGTATAGCGACGCTGGAGGCGGAATGGCGATCTATCCGGTGATCATGTGCGGCGGGGCCGGCTCGCGCCTTTGGCCGGCGTCGCGACCGGGCCGACCGAAGCAGTTTCTCTGTCTCGCCGGAAAGCAGTCCCTGTTCCAGCAAACCGCCCTCAGGGTCGCCCCCCTGGTCGAGGACGACGGCCAGTTGATCGTCGTCGCCGGCGAACGACACGCCGGGGCGGTGGTCGAGCAGCTGGCTGCGATCGGCCTGCGAGCGACGCTCCTGCTTGAGCCCGAGGCGCGCGACTCGGGACCCGCCATGGCCGCCGCCGCCGCATGGATCGCCCGCCGCGATCCCGAGGGCGTGGCCGCCATCATCGCGTCCGATCACCATATTCCCGACGCGGCCGCTTTCCGTTCGGCCATTGTCACCGCCGCCGGGGAAGCCCGCAAAGGTCGCATCGTCACCCTCGGCGTCACGCCGACGGCGCCGTCGTCCGCCTATGGCTATATTCGTCCCGGCGGCGCCGGACTGTCGCCCGTCGACAGCTTCGTCGAAAAACCCGACGCGGCGACGGCGGCGGCCTATGTGGCCGACGGATATCTGTGGAACAGCGGCAACTTCATCGTCCTTGCGCAGGCGCTGATGGACGAGATCGCCGTCCATGCCCCGGCGATGGGCGAGGCCGTGCTCGCGGCCCTTGAGGGCGGCGATGATCGGCGGACCGTGCGGCTGAACGAGGCTTTCCGACGCGCGCCCAAAATCTCCATCGACTATGCGGTGATGGAGAAGAGCGACCGGACGTCGGTGCTGCCGGTCGATTTCGCCTGGTCGGATCTCGGCGCCTGGGACGCGGTCCAGGCCACCGGCCTCGGCGCCTCGGGCCGGCATCTGGCGATAGACAGTCCGGACTGCCTGGTGCGGGCCCCGGCCGGGACGCTCGTGGCCACCCTCGGCGTCGCCGGGCTGGCGATTATCGTCGAACCGGACGCGGTTCTCGTCTGCGCCCTCGATCGCGCCCAGGAGGTCAAGGGCCTGGTCGACCGGGTCAAGATCGAGGCGACGGACCATGCCGACATTCCGCAGGCGACCCTCACGGCGCCCTTCGCCCGCTTCGGCGACTGGATGCGAACCTCGGCCCTGCCCCTCTGGGCCACGCTGGGCTTCGACGAGAACGGGAGCGCGGTCGAGGTCCTGTCGACAGACGGCCGCCCCGGAGACAGCCCCCGTCGCGCCCGGGTGCAGAGCCGGCAGATCGTGGTCTTCTGCCATGCCGGCGCGCTCGGCTGGCGCGGTCCGTGGCGGTCCCGGGTGGAAGCCGGGCTCGAGCATCTGCTCGGACGCTATCTTCGCGCGGACGGCTTCGTCCGCAACGCCCTGGCGGCGGACGGGTCGATCCATGACGACACCGCCCCGCTCTACGAGCAGGCCTTCGCCCTGCTGGCGCTGTCGCAGGCCCACGCCATGGGCGTCTCGACCGACCGGTGCGAACACCACGCCGCGCGGATGCTCGACTGGCTGATGGCGACCCGGCTGCCGGCCGGCGGCTGGGAGGAAATCGGCGAGCATCGCTTCCAGGCCAACGCCAACATGCACCTGTTCGAGGCGGCCCAGGCTTGGGCGGCCCGCGGCGTCGACCCGCGATGGGACGTCGTGGCCGAAGAGATCGCCGGTCTGGCGATGGATCGCTTCATCGACCCGGCGCACGGGCTGTTGCGCGAATTCTTCGACGCCGACTGGCGGCCCGTCGCCGGTCCGGATGGGCGCCGGGTCGAACCGGGGCATCAGTTCGAATGGTGCTGGCTTCTGTCCCGTTATGGCAAGACGCGCGGCGACACGCGGGCGCTCGCCGTCGCGCGGCGGCTGTACGCCGTCGGTCTGGAAGGCGTCGATCCGGCCCGCAAGGTGGCCGTCGACGAGTTGGACGACACCCTCGCGGTGCGCTCCGCCCGTGCTCGGCTGTGGCCCCAGACCGAATGGCTGCGCGCCGCCCTTGTGATGGCGGCCGAAACCCAAGGCGACGCCCGCGCCCGTCATCTTGCCGAGGCGCACCAGGCGATGCAGACGCTGGACGGCTATCTTCTCGCCAACGGATCCTGGCGCGACAAACGGCGGGCCGACGGCGGCTATGTCGACGAGGCGGCGCCCGCGAGCTCGCTCTATCACATCATGGGCGCCTTCGATCAGGTGTGCCTGGCCACCGCCGAAGGCTTGCTCGCCGAGGGCTCTCAAGGGTTGCAATAGGGCCGCGTTTCTCGGCGCTTGACCCGCTGGCGGGTGACCGCCTCTATTCAACCGCCATTCGCGGCTCTATTAGGCCCCTTCATAACGTCAGAGACCCCAAGTGATCGATCTGCACTGCCATATCCTGCCAGGGATCGACGATGGCGCGCCGGATCTCGAGACGGCGCTGGCCATGGCGCGCATCGCCGTCGCCGACGGCATAACCGTCACCGCCTGCACGCCTCACATGATGCCGGGCTATTACGAGAACACCGCCGACGGCGTGCGCGCCGCGGTCGTCGCCCTGCAGGACGAACTCGACAAGGCTGACATTCCGCTTCGCCTCGTCACCGGGGCCGACGTCCATCTGGTTCCGGGGCTGGCCTCGGGTCTCCGGGACGGCTCCAAGCTGACCCTGGCCGACACCCGCTATTTCCTGTTCGAACCGCCCCACACCACCGCCCCGCCGCGAATGGCGGACGCCGTGTTCGACTGCATGGCGGCGGGCTTTCACCCCCTGATCACCCATCCCGAGCGGCTGCGGTGGATCGAGGATCACTATGAGCTGATGGTGCAGATGGCGGGCGCGGGCGCCTGGATGCAGATCACCGCCGGGTCGGTGACCGGCCGCTTCGGCAAGCGGACCCAATACTGGGCCGAACGCATGCTCGACGAGGGGATCGTCCACATTCTCGCCACCGACGCCCACAACCTCAGAAGCCGGTCCCCGGTCCTGTCGGAAGCGGTCGAGGCGGTCACCCTCAGACTTGGCGAGCAGGCGGCGCTCGACATGGTGTTGACCCGCCCCCTCGCCGTGCTCGAAAATGCCATGCCCGCCTCGGTTCCCGCCGCGGTTGGCGCTCCTCGCCAGGCTTCGCGGCCCAGCTTCTTCAAACGGCTGTTCAAGGCCGCCTGAAACTCAAGGTAATGTCGCCCATGACGCGCGCGCTTTCGCTGGCCCTGACCGCCTCGACCCTCGTTCTCGCCGCCTGTGGCGGACCGAAAATGAACGTGGCCGAGATGACCGCCGCACAACCCTTCGATCTGCAGTCGATGTCGCCCTCGACGACGACCCTGGCCGAATACCGCATCGGCGTCGGCGACAAGCTGAACGTCAGGGTGTTCCAGGTGGCTGACCTGTCGTTCGACGAACTGACCGTCGACAGCTCCGGCGATCTGCAGATGCCACTGATCGGCGCGGTGCGCGCCAGCGGACAGACGGCCGGAGAGTTGTCGGCGGACATCGCCCGTCGGCTCAGCGCCGACTATCTGCGCAATCCGCAGGTCACGGTCACCGTCATGGAGGCCGCGAGCCAGAAGATCACCATTGACGGCGCGGTCACCAAGCCGGGCGTCTATGAGATGCGCGGCGCCACCTCCCTGCTGCAGGCGGTGGCCATGGCCGAGGGCCCCAGCCGCGTGGCCGACCTCGAAAAGGTCGCCGTCTTCCGCACCATCGACGGCCAGCGCTCGGTCGCCCTGTTCGATCTCGCCGCCATTCGTCAGGGCCGGGCCGTGGACCCGCGCGTTCTGGGCGACGATGTGATCGTGGTCGACACGTCGCGGATGGGTGTCGCCATGCGCGAGATCGTCGGCGTCCTGCCGGCCCTCGCGATCTTCCGTCCGTACTGATCGTCGTGAAGGGGCGCGGAGGCCTGCTGGTCGCGGCGTCGCTGGCCCTGGCGCTGGCCACGGCCGGCTGCGGCCACCCCGGGCCGGACGCCCCCACGCCACCTCTGAGCGACAGCCCGGCCGCCCGGCTGGAGGGCCTGACGCAGCTGGACGTCCGGGTCGCCAATGTCGCCTGGCGGCTGGCGCTGGCGAACGCCGACCTGTGCCCCGTCAACCATCCGCGGGCGGGTTGGACCCTGCAATCGGCCAATCAGTACGGCGCGGAGCTGCGTCCGCTGGCCATCCGTCGATACGGCCTCGAGGGCGATCTCCCGGGCGTTCTGGCGGCGCCGCCGGACAGTCCGGCCGCGCGCGCCGGACTGGCCCCGGGCGACCTCATCCTCGCCGTCGACGGACGGACGCTGGCGCCGGGCGCGGCGGGAGCCGAGTCCTACGACGGGCTTGAAGCCAATCTGGCCGTGCTGGACGCCGCGCTTTCAAGGGGGCCGGCGCGTCTCTCGGTCCGTCGCGACGGCGTCGTGCGCGAGGTCCGGCTCGATCCGGTTCTCGCCTGCGCCAATCCGGCCGAGGTCAGGGTCGGCGGCGGGTCCGCGGCCATATCGCGGACCGGCCGAATTCTGGTGCCCGCCGACATGGCGACCCTGGCGGAGACGGACGATCAACTCGCCTTCCTGATCGCCCACGAGCTCGCCCATGCGGTTCTGGAGCATTCGCCGCCGCCGGCGCAGCCTGGAGTGCGCGGCGCGGCGAACGCCCGCCTGACCCTGCGCCGCGGACGGACGGGCGGGGCCGAGGCGGACGCCGATCGCCTCGGCCTCTATCTGCTCGCGCGGGCGGGTTTCGACGCCCGTCTCGCGACCGAATTTCTCGTGCGCTTCGCCGAACAGCAGAGCCTGCCGGATTCACCCCAGATCAGCCTGGTGAGCGGCAGTCTCTACCGCTCGCCCAACGGCCGGCGCCGGGCCTTGCAGCCGGTGATTGAGGACATCGCCGCCCGCGCGGCCGCCGGACGCGACCTCATCCCGTGATCGATGCGCCTCCTCAAGCGGAATTCGTGTGCGCCGGAGGAGCCTTTGCGATATCAGCCTCCAACCTGACGGCCGGCGGTCACCGACCGCCAAACGTGTGAGCGATTTATGATGCTGGGCGATCCCCCCCATTCCGCAGACGAGCGAAACCTCCGCGCCCACCGGGCCTCCGGCGCTTTCGGAGAGGCGGCATTCGAGGATGGCTCGTCGGCCACCTGGGCCGAAGAGTTCCAGGAGGCGCCCGGTTTCGACCTCGCGGTCTACTGGCGTCTGGCGCTCAAGCACCGGATCCTGATCATCGGCTGCTTCCTCGGCGCCCTGGCCATCGGCGCGGCCGTGACCCTGCTGATGACGCCGATCTACACCGCCACGGCCACCGTGCAGATCGACCGCGAAGCCGCCCGCGTCGTCACGTCCGAGGACGTCACGCCGCGCGAAAGCATGAGCCAGGGCGAGGAATTCTTCCAGACCCAGTACGGCCTGCTGCGCAGTCGCTCTCTGGCTGAACGCGTCGTCGAAAGCCTCGGCCTCGGCAGCTCGGACCAGGCGTTGGCGACGCTCGGCGTCGAACCGCCGGAGCGCTTCGGTTCCGCGGCCGCCCAGGCGGAACGCCGCCGCAACATGGCCCTCGAGGTCGTCCAGGACGGGCTCGGCGTCACGCCCGTGCGCGGTTCGCGCCTGGTCGCGGTCAGCTTCGACAATCCGGATCCGGTGGTCGCCGCCCGCGTCGCCAACGCCTTCGCCGAGAATTTCATCCAGTCGAATCTGGATCGCAAATACGAAAGCTCATCCTACGCCCGGGAATTCCTCGAAGAGCGCATCGCCCAGACCAAGGGCCGTCTCGAGGACGCCGAGCGCCAGCTGGTCACCTATGCGGCCAACCAGGAAATCATCAACGTCGGCGGCAGCGCCGATGAAAGCGACACCAACAGCGGTCCGACCCAGTCCCTCGCCTCGAACAACCTCGTGGCCCTGAACAGCGCCCTCGCCCGCGCTCGCGCGGACCGGGTGGCGGCCGAGGAAAAATGGCGTTCGGCGCGCACCAACTCGCTGATGACCCTGCCGGAGGTGCTGGAGAACCAGTCGATCCAGCGGCTTAGCGAACAACGCGCCGAACTCGACGCCGAGTATCAGCAGAAGCTGAGCATCTACCAGGACGACTACCCCGAGATGGTCCGCCTGCGCGCGCAGATCAATGAGATCGAAGGGCAGGTCCAGACCCTGGCCGCCAACATCCGCCGTTCGATCCAGAACGAGTACACCGTGGCCGCCAGCGAGGAACGCTCGCTGCAGGCCCAGGTCAACGGCCTGAAGGGCGATGTCCTCGACCTGCGCGACCGGTCGATCCAGTACAACATCCTTCAGCGCGAACTCGACACCACGCGGACGCTCTACGAGAGCCTGCTGCAGCGCTACAAGGAAATCGCCGTCACCGGCGACGTCACCGCCAACAACATCTCCATCGTCGACAGCGCCCGGCCCCCGGCCGCGCCGTCCAAGCCGAACCTGCTGATCAATCTTGTGCTCGCGGCCCTGTTCGGCCTCGGCCTCGGGGTGGTCGCCGCCCTCGTGCTGGAAGCTCTGGACGAGACCCTGGCCAGCCCCGACGACGTCGAGAAGAAGCTCGGGGTTCCGGTGCTTGGCGTCGTGCCGCTGCTGGACAAGGGGCAGACCACCGCCGCCGCCCTGGCCGATATCCGGTCCGGCTTCTCCGAGGCCTACTATTCGCTGCGAACCGCCTTGCAGTTCTCCACGCCCGACGGCGCGCCCTCCAGCCTGCTGGTGTCCAGCGCCCGGCCGGCCGAGGGCAAGTCGACCACCGCCTACGCCGTGGCGCTCAATCTGGCGCGCGTCGGCAAGCGGGTGCTGCTGATCGACGGCGACCTGCGCAACCCCTCCATGCACCGCGTGGTCGGCGTCGACAACGAACGCGGCATGAGCAATCTGCTGTCGGGCTCGTCGGACCTGCAGAGCGTCGTCCAACGCACCCGCCAGGACAATCTCTTCTTCATCCCCTGCGGCCCCCTGCCGCCCAACCCCGCGGAACTGTGGGGCAGCGACCGCCTGCGCCAGTTCCTCGCCGAGGCGCGCGAAAGCTTCGACCATGTCGTGGTCGACGGCCCGCCGGTGCTCGGCTTCGCGGACTCCCCGCTGCTGGCGGCGACCGTCGGCGGCGTCCTGTTCGTGCTGGAGTCGCGCGGCACCCGCCGCGGCCAGGCCAAGGGCGCCCTGCGCCGGCTCCAGGTCGGCCGCGCCCGTCTGCTGGGCGCCGTCCTGACCAAGTTCAACGCCAAGGCGACGTCCTACGGCGGGTATGACTACGCGTACGACTACAATTACGGGGCGGAAGGCGAGCCGCAGGCGCGGAAGGACAAGAAGGCTTGAGGGACCGCGCGGACGCCGCCGCCCCGGCCGCCCGACCGAAAGGCCGGATGGGGGAATACGCCCCCTATGTCCTGACGGTCGGGGCGATATGGCTGGGCTGGCAGATCCTGCTTCAGCCGGTCATCCAGCGCGCGCCGCCCGAGATCTCGGTTCGCGTCGCTCCGGGCTCGCCGATGGTGCTGAGACGCGCCGCCGAGGCGGAACTGGTCGCCGGACATGCGAACGAAGACGCGCGCCGGTTCGAGAACGCCGCCGTCCTCGCCCGCGAATCCCTGGCCCGCGCGCCCTTCAGCGTCCGCGCCCTGCGCGTCATCGGCCTGGCGGAGGCCCGCGCCGGCCGCGAGGCCGCCGCCAACGACATCCTGACCCTCGCCGGCAACTGGAGCCTTCGCGACGATCCCGCCCACGCCTGGCTGGTCGACCATCGGCTGAAGCGGGGCGACTACGCCTCGGCCTTCGCCCACGCCGACACCCTCGTCCGCCGGCGCGAGGATATCCGGCCGCAGGTGTTCCGCCTGTTCACCGTCGCCGCCACCCATGACACCGCCCGCGCCCTGCCCGAGGTGGCGCGCCTGCTGGCCCTGGGCCCGCCATGGCGGCAGACCTATCTCGACAGCCTGTACGAGAACGTCGAGGGGTTGCAGGTCGCGGTCAACCTCGCCGTCCTGCTGCAGCACACCAAGGCGCCGCTGAGTAATGCGGAACTGACCCAGTTCTACATGCACCTGCTCGACAAGGGTCAGATCCAGGCGGTCAGGACCGTGCGTGAACGCCTCAACCGGCCGCCCGCGGCGCCGATCTCCAACGGCGGCTTCGGCGATCCGGCCGCCCCCCAGCCGTTCCAGTGGCGGCTGGCCCAGGAGGTCGGGGCCGTGGTCGAGATCGTGCCCGACGAGATTCGTCCGTCCGACCCGGCGTTGCGGATTGCCTACGACGGCTATTCGACCGTGCAATTCGCGGAACAGTTGTTGCTGCTGTCTCCGGGGCGCTATCGGCTGACGGCCCAGGTGCGGGCCGAAGCCGGCGAGCCGTCCGAGCATCTGATCTGGTCCGTGACCTGCGCGCCCGGCGACCTGCGCATCCTCTCGGCCCCCGCCATCGGTCCGTCGGCGACGGCTTGGGGCCCGCTGTCGCTGGATTTCACCGTGTCCGAGGCCTGCGTCGGTCAGTGGCTGCGACTCGAAAGCCGCGGCGGCGACCGGCGCAAGTCGAACGTGGCCTGGATCGACCGGGTCGCCATCACCCCGCTTTCGGCCGTCCGGAACTGATGTCGATTACCGCTCCGGAGACGGCCGTTGGCGGGAAATCGTATTGATTTCGAAACAATCGCCGCTTATACCGCTAGGCGATACATCGCGGGCCCGCCCGTATAAAAGTCCTGTTTAGAAGGGGATCTACATATGCGTAAGACCATCGCCGCTGTCACGGCGGGCCTGCTGCTCGTCGCCGGCCAAGCCGCCGCCGCCAACAACTCCGCCGTCACCCGCGTCGGCGACCGCGTGGGCGCCAACGCCGACGCCTCGTCGGAATTCGCCGGCGTTCCGCTCCCGGTTCTGCTGATCGGCGCCGCCGTGATCGTGGCCACCGCCGTGGTCATCAGCGAAGACGACTCGGAAAGCGACTAAACCGACCTGGTTCGCGTTTCGCCAGCTTCTGAGCCGACTTAGCGCGTGCCAATCAAGGTTCTGAAGGGCCAGTGGGATCTCGTCGCGATAGCGGCGATCGTCCTGCTGGCCTTTTCTGTTGTTCTGGGCGGAGCCAGCAGCGATCACGTGCTGCGCCTGGCGATCGTCCAGTTGGCGGCCCTGCCGCTGCTGGTTCTGGGCGCGGGGCGTCTGATACGGTCGGGCCAATGGCGCGAGCATCGCTTCGCTCTGGGCCTTGTCGTCGCTCTGACGGCCATACCCCTGATCCAGTTGATTCCCCTTCCGCCCGCCGTCTGGACCGGACTGGCGGGCCGTGAAGAGATGGTTCTGGCGCTGGAGCTGGCCGGGGTGCGGCCGGGCTGGGCTCCGCTCAGCCTCACGCCCGACCTGACCTGGGGATCCGCCCTCGCCCTGATCCCGCCCGTCGCGGTCTTTCTGGCGGTCCTGACGACGCCGCATACCCTGACAACCCGCCTCGTCCACGTCTATCTGATCGCCGCCGTCGCCGGCGTGCTTCTGGGCGCGGCCCAGCTGGCGAGCGGCGGCGAGCGCCTCTATCCGTGGGAAACCACCAGCGCCGGCTCGGTGACCGGCTTCTTCGCCAACCGCAACCATCTCGCCACCCTGCTGCTGGCCTGTCTGCCGTTCGCCGCCGTCTTCGGCGCCGCCACGATGCGTCGGCGAGCCGACGACCGGCGCCTGGCGCTCTGGTTTGGCGCCCTGTTCATGGGCCTGGTGATCATCGGACTGGCCGCCATCCGCTCGCGCGCCGGCGTCATCCTGATCGGCCCGGCCGCGGTCGCCAGCCTGCTCGCCGCCTGGATCGCGGCGGGCCGCGGCCGCCCCGCGCCCGGACTGATCGCCCTGGCGGGGGCGGTGGCCGCGGCGGTCGCCGTCGTGGCGGTGATCGCCCTGCCGCCGATCCTCGCCCGCTTCGACGCCCAGAGCGCGCCCGAGGGCCGGTTCGAGGCCTGGCCGATCGTGGCCGGCGCCGCCGACGCCTATCTGCCGCTGGGTTCGGGAATCGGCAGTTTCGACGCTGTCTTCCGGTCGGTCGAGCCGCTGGAACAGCTGGATCCCACCTTCTTCAACCACGCCCACAACGACTATCTGGAAACCTGGCTCGAGGCCGGCTGGCCGGGGGCGATCCTGATCATCGCCTTCCTCGTCTGGTACGGCCGCCGGCTCTGGAGCGCCTGGCGGGCCGGCACGTCGCGCGAGCGCGACCTGCAGCGGGCGGCGAGCATCGCCCTGCTGGTCATGCTGGTCCATTCCGCGGCCGACTATCCATTGCGCACGGCGACCCTGGCGGTTCTGTTCGCCCTGTGCGTCGCGATCCTCGAGAAGGCGGGTCAGCCGACCGCGCGCGAGCTGGCCTGACCGCAGACCTCAGCCGGGCGACCCGGCCATCGGCTCGAGTCCGGACAGCGGCGTCGCCGCCACCGGTTCCGGCAACGCCTCGCGCCACGCCGCCGCCGGGTTCAGCGCCGCCGTGGCTTCCAGAAACGTTCCAGGCTTCATCGACGGCTCCGGGGCCGTGCGCAGGCCGGCGATCCGCGCCAGATCGGCGATGAAGGTGATGCAGTTGCGCCGCCGCAGGTCATAGACCGAGCCTTCGGGACTGTTCCACCACTCGGCCCGGGCCTTCAACGCGTGCCAGGTGGCGTCGTCGACCGTCAGCGTCAGGAACGGCTTGCCCTCGTCGACATAACGGGCGTCCGGCTCGGTCACCACGCCGCCGCCGCGCACGAACAGCAAATGCGGCCCGGGGCTGCTGGCCGTGAAGCCCGCCGCCCAGTCGACCGGCTCCCCCGTCGCCTCCTCGGTCCCTTCGGCATGCACATAGGCGTGGGGGAACAGCAGATAGCCGCCCCGCACCCGCGCCCCGGGGTGGGCGTAGAAGGTCACCGTCACCTCGGCCCAGGCGTGGCCGGCGATGAGGGCCAGAAGAGCCCCCAGGACCCATGCGCGCATACTGTGTCTCCGTGCCGCCCGGACCGATGATGACGGACCCTCCGGAACGCGCAAGGGCCGCCGGGGATGCGCTCCCCGACGGCCCTTGTTCCGCATCCGCCGATGGGTGGTCAGTGCGAGGCGGGCGCCGCCACCACGTCGGCGCTCCGGGTCCGCGTCCGCGCGGCGGCCACGGCGAAGACCGTCAGCAGCACATAGCCGATCATCGGCACCACGAAGGCCATGTTCAGATTGCTCAGGTCCGCCACCCGGCCGCCGATCAACGGCAGGATCGCCCCGCCGATGATGGCCATGCACAGCAGGCCCGAGGTCGCCGACGCGCCGGCCGTCGACCGCTCCAGCGTCAGGGTGAAGATGGCCGGGAACATGATCGAGTTGAACAGACCCACGGCCAGGGCCGCGAACGCCGCGTTGACGCCTCCGGTCTGGCTGACGATCAGGCACAGCACGGCGGCGCAGGCGGTGCAGACGGACAGCAGAACGCCCGCCGGCACCCGCGTCAGGAAGGCGCTGCCGGCGAAGCGGCCCATCAGGGCGCCGGCCCAGTACAGCGCCACCAGCCGGCCCGCGTCGTGGATCGGCAGGCCCAGGGTGCGGTCCGAATGCAGCAGATTGGTCATCAGGCTGCCGATGGTCACTTCCGACCCGACGTAGATGAAGATCGCGATGGCGCCGAACACGGCCCAGCGCGAGTTCAGCGCCTTGAGCGGCGACCCCGGAGTTTCCGCCGCCGCGCTGGCGGCGCTGGCCGAGGTCAGCTTGCCGCGCACCGTCCAGATGAAGGCGCCCAGCAGGGCGAAGAACACCGCCAGGCCGATGAAGATGGTGTCGATGTTGCGCAGGGTCGCGGCGCGCGCCGTTTCGTCCATCACCACCGGAGCCGCCTCCGCCGCCACGCTCGCCGCCGAGGCGGCGGCCGAGGCCGCATAGCCGCCCATGCCGCCGACGTAGTTGTGCAGGAAGATCACCCAGCCGACGACCAGACCGGCCGCCGCGCCGACGACCAGCCAGCCCTTGACGTCCTTGCGCAGGGCGCCGACCAGAAGCCCGGCGACAAGGCCGAAGCCGACGCCGAGCAAGATCAGCAACAGGGCCGTGGGGGACGCCAGGGCGCTGACGCCGCCGACGGCGAAGATGCCGCCCGAAAGCATGACCGTGGCGCCCAGCAGCGGCCCGACCACCGTGCCGAGGGAGTTGAAGGCCTGGGAGAACACCAGCCGGAAATGAGATCCCTTCGGCGTGCCCAGCGACGCCGCCAGCGGATTGGCCGCGACCTGCAACAGGGTCACGCCCGCGGCGATGACGAACAGGGCGACCAGCACCCCGGGGTAGAAGTCCATGAGCGTGGACAGCGGCACGATCAGCGCGCCGAGGACCATCACCGCCAGCGCCCCGACGATCGACCTCGCATAGCCCAGCCGCGCCAGAAGCGCCGCCGCCGGCAGGGAGACCACGCCATAGGCGGTGAACCATGCGAACTGGGTCAGCAGGGCCTCGGTGAAATTCAGGTCGAACACGCCCTTCACCGCCGCGATCAGCGGGTCGATCAGCGCCGTGGCGAAGCCCCAGGCGAAGAACAGGGTGGTCACATAGGCGAAGGCGAGGGTCGTCCCTGCGCGCGCCGGCGTCTGTTGGTCGGTCATCTCACTCCCCGGGGTGGTCGCGCTTCCGATGCGCGCGACGCTTGGGTAAACGGTTTCATCGTCATCGGGCCGCGTCCAGACGTTTTACCGGAACCGTAACCAAAAGTGGCCGCTATCCACAGCCGGGGCGGCCCGCGCTACGGTGGCGGCAAATCCGGGGACGAGCGTGACCTTACAGCATCGAGACATCCCGCCGGCCGGGATCGACGCCGCCGAATGGTGGCGCGGCGCGGTCGTCTATCAGGTCTATCCGCGCAGCTTCGCCGACAGCAACGACGACGGCGTCGGCGATCTGAGGGGTGTCACGGACCATCTCGACCACATCGCCTCGCTGGGCGTCGGCGCCGTCTGGCTGTCGCCCTTCTTCACCTCGCCGATGAAGGATTTCGGCTACGACGTGTCCGACTACCGCGACGTCGATCCGGTCTTCGGCCAGCTCGCCGACTTCGACGCCCTGATCGCCCGGGCGCACGACCTGGGCCTGAAGATCATCATCGATCTGGTGTTCGCCCACACCTCGGACCAGCACGCCTGGTTCCACGAGAGCCGCCAGTCGCGCGCCAATCCAAAGGCCGACTGGTACGTCTGGGCCGACGCGAAGGAAGACGGTACGCCGCCGTCGAACTGGCAGTCGGTGTTCGGCGGCCCGGCCTGGACCTGGGACGCCCGGCGCGGCCAGTACTACATGCACAACTTCCTGCCGGAGCAGCCGCAGCTGAACCTTCACCTGCCGGCGGTGCAGGACGCCCTGCTGGACGTGGCCCGCTTCTGGCTCGACCGCGGCGTCGACGGCTTCCGCTTCGACGCGATCAATTTCGCCATGCACGACCCCCTCCTGCGGGACAATCCGCCCCTCCCGCCCGGCGGCAAGCGGACCCGGCCGTTCGACTTCCAGGACAAGGTCCACAACCAGTCGCAGCCTGAGATCCCCGACTTCCTCAAACGCATCCGCGCCCTGACCGACCGCTATGGCGGCCGCTTCAGCGTCGCCGAGGTCGCCGGCGACCACCCCGAGGCCGAGATGCAGGCCTTCACCGCCGGCGAAGCGCATCTCAACAGCGCCTACGGCTTCCTCTACCTCTACGCCCCGACCTTCTCCGATCAGCTGGCGCGGCAGGGGGCCGAGACCTGGCACGGCCGCGACGGCCAGGGCTGGCCGTCCTGGGCCTTCTCCAACCACGACGCGCCGCGCGCCGTCTCGCGCTGGGCCGGCGGGCGCGACCCGCGCGCCTTCGCCGGCATGGCCATGCTGTTGCTGATGTGCCTGCGCGGCAACGTCTTCGTCTACCAGGGCGAGGAGCTGGCCCTGCCCCAGGCCGAGGTGCCGTTCGACCGGCTGGTCGATCCCGAGGCCATCGCCAACTGGCCCCAGACCCTCGGACGCGACGGCGCCCGCACGCCGATGCCATGGGCGGCCGACCAGCCCCACGCCGGCTTCTCCAGCGCCGAACCGTGGCTGCCGGTCGACCCGCGTCACCTCGCCCTCGCCGTCGACCGGCAGGAGGCCGATCCGTCGTCCATGCTCCACCTGACCCGGCGTCTGGTCGCCCTGCGCAAGGCCCATCCGGCCCTGACCCGCGGCGAGATGCGCCTGCTGGACGCCCCTCCGGGCCTGCTGTGCTTCGAACGCGCGCTGGCCGGCGAGCGGCTGCTGTGCGTCTTCAACACCGTCGAACAGGCCCTCGACTGGACCGCCCCCCACGGCTGGCGAGTGATCGAGGCCGTCAATCTGCCCGCCGAGCCCGGCGGCCGCCTGCCGCCCACGGCCGGGCTGGTGCTCGCCCTCGACTGAGCCCGTCGCCGCTCACGTTTGGTTTCCCGCCATGGTCCGGCCGCCGGATTTGCGGCAAACCTCTCGCCGTCGCGCGGGGCCGCGCGGCCCTGTTTGCGTGGAGTGAGCCCGATGCTGAACCGCCGGTCGTTGATGTCGGGAACCGCCGCCCTGTCGGCCCTGCCCGCCGCCGCGGCCGCCCAGGACGCCGTCCCAACCGGACCCCAGCCTGGCGCGGCGAGCGCCGCCTCGCCCGACGGCGTCCTCTCCGTCGAGCTGACCGCCGACAAGGACGGCTTCGTCGCATACGCCGTCAGCCGCCTCGGCCGCCCGGTGATCGCCCCCTCGCGCCTCGGCTTCCTGCTCACCGACGCCCGCAAGCTGGAGCGCGCCTTCGGCATCCTGTCACAGACCGTCACCAGCCATGACGACACATGGGAGCAGCCTTGGGGCGAGCGGCGTTTCGTCCGCAACCGCTACACCCAGCTGCGCGTCGAACTGCAGGAGCGCTGGGGCCTGATGCGGCGGATGAACGTCGTGTTCCGCCTCTATGACGACGGCCTCGGCTTCCGCTGCGAGTTCCCGCAACAGCCCAATCTGGCCACCGTCAGCATCGGCGCCGAGCTGACCGAGTTCACCGTCGCCGATCCGGGCACGGCCTGGTGGCTGCCCGCCTTCGAGTACAACCGCGCCGAATATCTCTACAACCGCACCGACATCGACGCGGTCGGCGTCAGCCAGACGCCGCTGACGATGCGGCTGCAGGACGGCACCCACCTGTCGATCCACGAGGCCGCCCTGGTCGACTACGCCGGCATGAACCTGCGCCGGGTCGAGGGCGGCAAATTCCGCGCCATGCTGACCCCCGGCCTGACCAGCGCCGCCGTCGTGCGCGAGACGCCGTTCCACACCCCGTGGCGCACCCTGCAGATCGCCGACCAGGCCGGCGGCCTCGTCGAATCCAGCCTGATCCTGAACCTCAACGAGCCGAACAAACTGGGCGACGTCAGCTGGTTCCGGCCGATGAAATACATCGGCATCTGGTGGGACATGCACCTCGACACCCGCAGCTGGAATTCGGGACCGAAGCACGGCGCCACCACCGACTACACCCTGCGCCACATCGATTTCGCGGCCGAGCACGGCTTCGGCGGCGTGCTGGTCGAGGGCTGGAACGTCGGCTGGGACGGCGAATGGTTCGGCGCGGGCTGGGACTACAGCTTCACCGAGGCCTATCCCGATTTCGACATCGAACGCGTCGCCGCACACGCCCGGGCCAAAGGCGTCGAGATCGTCGGCCACCACGAGACCGGCGGCAACGCCTTCCACTACGAACAGCAACTCGACGCCGCCTTCGGCCTGATGCAGCGGCACGGCTGGCATACGGTCAAGACCGGCTATGTCGCCGACGCCGGCGGGGCCCATGTCACCGGCCCGGACGGCAAGGCGCATCTGGCCTGGCACGAGAGCCAGCCGATGGTCCGCCACCACCAGACGGTGGTCGAGACCGCCGCCCGCTATCAGGTCGCCGTCAACGCCCACGAGCCGGTCAAGGACACCGGCCTGCGCCGGACCTGGCCCAACACCATCACCCGCGAGGGCGCGCGCGGCATGGAGTACGCCGCCTGGGGCCAGCCGGGCAATCCGCCGGAGCACGAGGTCAATCTGGTCTTCACCCGCCTGCTGGCCGGACCCATGGACTACACGCCGGGCGTCTTCGGCATGGAGACCCGGGTCCCCGGCGGGGTGCAGACCACCTGGGCCAAACAGCTGGCCCTCTATGTGACGATCTACAGCCCGATCCAGATGGCCGCCGACCTGCTGGAGAACTACGAGGCTAATCCCGGCCCGTTCCAGTTCATCAAGGATGTCGCCGTCGACTGGTCCGACACCCGGGTGCTGAACGGCGCGGTCGGGGATTACGTCACCATCGCCCGCAAGGACCGCAACTCGGACGAATGGTTCCTCGGCGCCATCACCGACGAGCAGCCGCGCGTCCTCACCGCCCCGCTGGCCTTCCTCGACCCCGGCCGTCGCTACCGCGCCGAGATCTACGCCGACGCGCCCGGCGCGGACTATCGGACCAACCGCGAGGCGATCGACATCACCACCCGCGAGGTCGCCTCGGCCGACATCCTGACCCTGCGCCTCGCCCCCGGCGGCGGCCAGGCCATCCGCTTCGTTCCGCTGGGTCGGGCGCGCCGCTGACCGCCGTCGGGAGAAGGAAGATGACGGGGCCGGCGCCGGGCGCTAACCAGAGCCCATGACCCACGGCCCCGTCCTCGTCACCGGCTCGGCCGGCTTCATCGGCTTCCACACGGCGCGGCGGCTGCTCGCGCGCGGCGAGACGGTGATCGGCGTCGACAATCTGAACAGCTACTACGACCCGGCGCTGAAACACGCCCGGCTGGAGCGGCTGCAGGCCGATCCCAACTACGTCCACCACACCCTCGACCTGGCCGACCGGCCCGGCATGACGGCCCTGTTCGCCGACCATTCGCCCCGCCGCATCGTCCATCTCGGGGCCCAGGCCGGGGTCCGTTACAGCCTCGAACACCCCGAAAGCTACGTCGATTCCAATGTCGTCGGCTTCCTGACCGTGCTCGAAGGCGCCCGCGCCGTCCGGGCCGAACACCTGGTCTTCGCCTCGACCAGCTCGGCCTTCGGCGCCAACGGCGCCCTGCCCTTCTCGGTGCGCCAGGGCGTCGCCCACCCCCTGACCGTCTACGCCGCCACCAAGATCGCCAACGAGGCGATGGCGCACAGCTATTCCCACCTGTTCGGCTTCCCCTCCACCGGCCTGCGCTTCTTCACCGTCTACGGCCCATGGGGCCGACCCGACATGGCGCTGTTCAAATTCACGAAAGCCATCCTCGAGGGCCGCCCGATCGACGTCTACGGCCACGGCGCGATGGAGCGCGACTTCACCTATGTCGACGACATCGTCGACGGCGTGGTCGGCGCCCTCGACCGCCCCGCCGCCGTCGATCCCGACTGGGACGCGAGGCGCCCCAACCCCTCGACCAGCGGCGTCGCCCCTTGGCGCATCCTCAACCTCGGCGCCGGCCGCCGCGAACAGCTGATGCGCTATATCGCCGTGCTGGAAGAGGTGCTGGGCCGCAAGGCCGAGCTGAACCTGATGCCGGTGCAGGACGGCGACGTGGTCCGCACCGAGGCCGATGTCACCGAGACCCGCGCCGCCCTCGGCTACGCCCCCTCGACCCCGATCGAAACCGGGGTGAAACATTTCGTCGACTGGTACCGCGAGTTCTACGCTGTCTGACGCACGCGCGAAGGTCCGGGGCAAGGCCGTGCCGTAACCGCCGCCCCCGCCAGGAATGGCGCAGCGTCACCGGTCCTTATTGCACCGCACACGAAATGAATTGCCTGCCGCACCGCAATAGTCTCCTATCCCGATCCGCGGCGTCGAACGCGGATTCGCGCCGGGACCTTCAGTTTTCCAGAGCTTGGGCGCGCGCATGACTCGACCTTTCTCCCTGCTTCTCACCCTCGCCGCCTGTCTCGCCGCGACGCCGGTTCTGGCCGCCACGCCGGAAGCAACGACCCTGCTGGCCCACCAGGCCCCGCTGGAGCTGAACGAGGCCTCCTCGGCCTGGATCCTGACCTCGACGGCCCTGGTCCTGCTGATGACCCTGCCGGGTCTGGCCCTGTTCTACGGCGGCATGGTCCGGCGCAAGAACGTCATCGCCACCATCGCCCATTCGACCGCCGCCTTCGCCATCGTCACCGTGCTGTGGTTCGCGGTCGGCTACAGCCTGTCGTTCGGCTCCAGCGGACCGGCCACCAACGACTTCATCGGCGGGCTGCAGGCGGCCTTCCTCGACGGCGTGACCCCGTCGACGGCGCACAGCCTCGCCCCCGGCCTGCCCGAGTTCCTGTGGGTCGCCTATCAGCTGACCTTCGCCATCATCACCCCGGCCCTGATCGCCGGCGCCTTCGCCGAGCGGATCAAATTCTCGGCCTCCATCCTGTTCTTCTTCCTCTGGCACCTGCTGGTCTATGTGCCGATCTGCCACCAGGTCTGGGGCGGCGGCTGGATGGGCTCGCTGGGCGTGCTCGACTTCGCCGGCGGCGCCGTGGTCCACGTCAACGCCGGGGTCGCCGGCCTCGTCGCGGCCCTGGTGCTGGGCCCGCGCCACGGCTTCGGTCGCGACAACATGGCCCCGCACAACCTGACCCTGACCGCAATCGGCGCCGGCCTGCTGCTGGTCGGCTGGCTCGGCTTCAACGCCGGCTCGGCCTGGGCCGCCGACGGCATCGCCGCCGTGGCCGCCTTCAACACCATCCTCGCCGCCGCCGCCGCCGCCATCGGCTGGACCGCCGTCGAATGGTTCGATCACAAGCGCCCGACCCTTCTGGGCCTGCTGTCAGGCGTCGTCGCCGGCCTGGTCGGCATCACGCCGGCCGCCGGCCTCGTCGATCCCAAGGGCGCCTTCCTGATCGGGATCATCGCCGGCCCGGCCTGCTATGCGGGCGCGGTCTGGCTGAAACGGGCGCTCAAATACGACGACAGCCTCGACGCCTTCGGCGTGCATGGCGTCGGCGGCATCGTCGGCGCCCTGCTGACCGGCGTCTTCGCCACCGCCGCCATCAACCCGGCCGGCGAGAACGCCAACCTGCTGAATCAGGCCATCGGCCTGCTGGCCGTCATCGTCTGGAGCGGCGTCGGCACCTGGCTGATCCTGATGGTGTGCAAATTCACCACCGGCCTGCGGGTCGAGAAGGAGGCCGAGATCGAGGGCCTCGACTACACCCAGCACGGCGAGACCATCCACCCATAGAAAAACGGGCGTCCGCGGCGACGGACGCCCGTTCTGTCTATCGTCGGCCCGAAGGGCTCAGCGCGCGTTGGTCGTTTCGTCGGAGTCCGCGGCCGGCTGGGCCGGCATCGTCTGCTGGATGGTCGATTGACCGGCGACGCCTTCGACCGGAACCTGGGGTCCCAAGCCGCTGGTCGGCGTGCCGGCCTCGACGGCGGCCCCTTCCGGCGTCTCACCCGCGCCCTCGGCCGGGGCGGCGCCCGGCTGACGGGTGGGATCCGGAGCGGGAATGGCGAAGCCGGTCGAGCCCTGCGAGCGCAGCCACGCGATCAGATTGACGCGGGTCTGGGTGTCGCGAATGCCGGCGAAGGACATCTTGGTGCCCGGGATATGACGACCCGGCGCGGTCAGGAACTGGTCCAGCTGGTCATAGGTCCAGGTCGGAGCCTCGGCCTTGTGCGCGGTGAAGGCGTCGGAATAGGCGAAGCCCGCCGCATGCATGACCGGGCCGCCGACCACGCCGTACAGATTGGGTCCGGTGCCGTTGGCCCCGCCGGCATTGATCGTGTGGCAGGCCTGGCAGCGGGCGAAGGCGGCCTCGCCCGCGCCCAGGTCGGCGGTCGGCAGGACGGTGCCCCAGTCGGGCGCCAGTTCGGCCTCGGCGGCGCCGCCGGCGGCCTCTTCCGGCGCGTCAACGAAGTAGCCCATCTTTTCAGGGGCTTCGGTGTGGTAGATGGCCGCCGTGATTTGCTGCACCCCGACTATGACGAAGCCGGTCGCCAGCACGGCGCCCATGATCTTGTTCCACTTCAGGTCGCCGCTCATGCGCGTGGTCGCATCCCGTTCTTGAGGCCCGGCCGCGAGGGCGGTGGGCGGATTCTTGCGTGGGCGTCTCTTACACGCTAGCGCGACCTTCGCAACTGGCCCGCGGCGTCCGCAAGGGCGTCGGGGCGTCGCAGGCAGGAAGGCCCCGATGAACCCGCTCGTCCTGATCCCCACGCGGATGGCCGCCACCCGCCTGCCCGGCAAGCCGCTGGCCGACATCGGCGGCCAGCCGATGATCGTCCGCGCCTGGCGTCAGGCCATGGAATCCGGACTGCCCGTCGCCGTCGCCGCCGGCGATCCGGAGATCGTCGCCGCCATCGAGGCCGCCGGCGGCGTCGCCGTCCTGACCGACTCCGACCTGCCCTCCGGCTCGGACCGCATCCGCGCCGCCCTCGACGCCCTCGACCCCGAGGGCCGGCACGACGCCGTCATCAACCTGCAGGGCGACATGCCCTTCGCCGACCCCGGCCTGGCCCTCGCCTGCGCCGCCCTGCTGCACGGCGAGCCGGCCTGCGACATCGCCACCCTCGTCGCGCCCGAGGCCGACCCCGCCGACCGGACCAATCCCGACGTGGTCAAGGCCGTCCTCGCCCTGGCTGAAGGCGAGCGCCACGGCCGCGCCCTCTATTTCACCCGCTCGACCCTGTACGGCGACGGCCCGGTCTGGCGCCACGTGGGCCTCTACGGCTACCGCCGCGCCGCCCTCGAACGCTTCTGCGCCGCCCCGCCCTCGCCGCTGGAACGCCGCGAGAAGCTGGAGCAACTCCGCGCCCTCGAACTGGGCCTGCAAATCTGGGCGGCGGTCATCGACGCGGCGCCCCTGTCGGTGGACAGCCCGGCGGATCTGGCTGAAGCGAGGCAACAGGCAGCAGGCAGCGGGCAGCAGTAGGCGCCCGCCCGAGGCGGCTCCGCCTGCGCTATCCTTCCTGCTGCCTGCTGCCTGCTGCCTGCTGCCTGCTGCCTAAACCTCGAACCCCTCCACCCACGCCTGCAGCAGCGTCCGCGCGATGGCGATCGGCGGCGGTGCCTTGATCGACGGATGCCTCCCCGCCAGCACCTCGGCCGCCTCGTCCCGCGTCAGCCACGCCACCGCCTCCAGCTCGGTCTGATCCGGCCGGGCGTCTTCCGAATCCACCTCGCAGACCAGGCCGATCATCAGCTGCGACGGGAACGGCCACGGCTGGCTCGAGTGATAGCGCACCTTCGTCACCGTCAGCCCGGCCTCCTCCTCGACCTCCCGCGCGCAGGCCTCCTCGATCGTCTCGCCCGGCTCGAGAAACCCCGCCAGCGCCGACATCCGGCCCTCGGGCCAGCTCGCCTGCCGCCCCAGCAGGCAGCGCGGCTCGTCGCCCCCGCGATACACGGGCAGCATGATGGTGACGGGATCGACGCGCGGAAAATGCTCGGTCGAACAGGCCGGACAGACCCGCTTCCACCCCCCGCAGGCGTTTTCGCTCTCTATCCCGCAGGCGGCGCAGAAGCCGTGCCGCCGTCGCCAGTCGAACAGCGACTTGGCCGCCCCCGCCATGGCCGCGTCCGGCCCCGGCAGCAGCCCCGCCGCCGCCCGCATCTCGTGAAACTCCCCCACGCCGCGCAGCGGCCCGGCCGTCGGATCGATCGAGCCCTCGACCTCCACCGCGAACACCGGCGCCCCCTTCCACAGGCCGAGGAACAGCTCGCGATCGGGGACCACCGCCCGCGCGTGCGCCATCGGCAGCCAGGCCAGCCGCGGCTCGCCCGCCGCCTCCAGCAGCGGCCGCCCCTCCCACAACACCAGCGCCAGCGCCTCGGGGTTCGCCCCCTGCTCCGCCAGCCAGTCCGGATCGTTGCGCCGGTCCCCCGCCCGATCGAGCGGATTGCCGGCGAAGGTGTTCAGGGCGGGAAGGGACATGGGCTCCCTCTACCCCCAAGGCTTGATTCACGCGACCCGAGCCGTCATATCTCCGCGTGGAGATCGCGGGCGAAGGCTTCGCCAACCTGGTCAGGGCCGGAAGGCAGCAGCCACAACGAATTCCCCTTCGGGTCGCGGTCTCCACCTTCCCGTTTAGTGCGCTATCGCTCGCCGCGCGGCGGCTCGCTGCTTGAGCGCGGTTTCGTCACCCTCAGGCTTGACCGGAGGGTCGCGACGCGGTCGCTCGCTGCTTGAGCGCATCCCTCCCCCGCAGGGGAGGGGGACCCTCCGAAGCCGCGCAGCGGCGAAGGAGGGTGGCGGGGGCCAACCACCACCCACAACTCCTTCCCGCAACCCCTTCGCCCTTGCGCCCCCTCGCGCTAAGACGGTCCCATGAGCGACGTCGATCCGAGTCCCGAAGGCCCTCCGTGGGAGGAAGACGCGCCCGACGCCGACGTCGTCGAGCGCGATCCCGACACCGACGACATGTTCGGCGCGCCCGAACCCGCCGGCATGCGCGAGGCCGAGGCCGCCTCGGCGCCCGAACCCGCCGCTCCCGCGGCGAAGCCTGAACCGAAGCCCGCCGCGAAAGCCGCCCCGCCCGCCGACGACGGCCCCGCCGCCCACGCCGACGACGGCGCCGCCTACACCGTGCTGGCCCGCAAATACCGCCCGCGCACCTTCGAGGACCTGATCGGCCAGGAGGCCATGGTCCGCACCCTGACCAACGCCTTCTCGACCGGCCGCATCGCCCACGCCTTCATGCTCACCGGCGTCCGCGGCGTCGGCAAGACCACCACCGCCCGCCTGCTGGCCCGCGCCCTCAACAACCAGACCGACGTCATCGACCGCCCCTCGCTGGAGCTGACCGCCCACGGCCGGCACGACGCCGCCATCATGGCCGGCCAGCACATGGACGTGGTCGAGATGGACGCCGCCTCCCACACCGGCATCGACGGCATCCGCGACATCATCGAGAGCGTCCGCTACGCACCCGTAGAGGCGCGCTACAAGGTCTACGTCCTCGACGAAGTCCACATGCTGTCGAACCAGGCCTTCAACGCCCTGCTGAAGACGCTGGAAGAGCCGCCGCCGCACGCCAAATTCATCTTCGCCACCACCGAGATCCGCAAGGTCCCGGTGACCATCCTGTCGCGCTGCCAGCGGTTCGACCTCCGCCGCGTCGAGCCCGACATCCTCGTCGAACACCTCGCCCGCATCGCCGACCGCGAGGGGATGAAGATCGAACAGGACGCCCTCGCCCTGATCGCCCGCGCCGCCGAGGGCTCGGTGCGCGACGGCCTGTCCCTGCTGGATCAGGCCCTCGTCCAGGGCGACAAGAGCGAGACCGTAAAGACTGAGGTCGTGCGCGACATGCTCGGCCTCGCCGACCGCAGCCAGACCATCGCCCTGTTCGAATCCGTCATGGCCGGCCGCACCCCGGAGGCGCTGGAGCTGTTCCGCACCCTCTACGGCTACGGCGCCGATCCGGTGCAGGTGACCAACGACCTGCTGGAGCACTGCCACGCCGCCTCGGTGGCCAAGATGCTCGGCCCGCAGGCGACCCGCCTGCCCAACGACCAGGCCCAGAAGCTGGCCGCCCTCGGCGCGGTCATCTCGGCCGGCACCCTGGCCCGCGTCTGGCAGATGCTGCTCAAGGCCCTCGACGAGGTTCGCCGCGCCCCCAATCCGGCCGACGCGGTCGAGATGGCCATCGTCCGCCTCGCCTACGCCGCCGACCTGCCCGGACCGGAAGAGGCGCTCAAGGCGCTGCGCGACGGCGAGCCCCTGCCCGGCGGCGCAGCCCCGCGCGGCCCTTCCGGCGGCGGAGGCGGCGGCGCGTCCGCCCAGCTGGCCGCCCGCCCGGTCGCCGCGCCGGCCCTGCCCGACCCCCAGTCGTTCGAGGCGGTCGTCGCCCTGATCGGCGACAAGCGCGAGGTCGGCCTGCAGATGGACGTCCAGCGCTACGTCCGCCCGGTCGCCTTCAAGCCGGGCGCCATCACCTATGAAAGCATCGAGGGCGCGCCGATCGACCTCGCCCGCAAGCTGGCGGCGCGGCTCAAGGAATGGACCGGCCGCACCTGGCTGATCGCCGCCAACGGCCAGGGCGGCGGCGAGACCATGATCGAGGTCGACCGCCGCAAACGCGCCGAGGTCCGCGCCGACATCGAGGCCGACCCCTTCATCGTCGCCGTCATGCAGGCCTTCCCCGGCGCCAGGATCGGCGAGATCAAGACGCTGGCGGCCCCGGTCGAACTGCCGGTCATCCCCGACGAGGCGGCGGACGAGGACTGACGAGGCGCTCAGCCGAGATCGGCGCTGGCCGCGACCTGATCGACGTCACGGTCCCCTTGCGGCGCTTCATCGAGCAGGGCCAGCGCCATGGCGCAGCGGATCCCCTCGCGGGCGTAGGTGATTTCGGCCCGGCCGCCGGCCTCTCCGGCGAAGGTCTGGTTGATCAGACGGGTGCCGAATCCGGTGCGGGTGGGCGGCTCGACCGGCGGGCCGCCGGTCTCTTCCCAGAGCAACGACATGAAGCGTTCGCCCTGGCCGTTGTGGGCGAGGTTCCACGCCACCTTCACCCGCCCGCCCGGCGAACTCAGGGCGCCGTATTTGGCGGCGTTGGTCGCCAGTTCGTGGCAGGCGAGCGACACGGCCACCGCCTGGGAGGGATGCAGGCGGATGGGCGGGCCCGACAGTTCAAACGGCGACGGTTGGCGCTCATAGGGCGCCAGAACCTCGCCGATCAGGGCGTTCAGATTGGCGCCGGCCCAGTTCTCCTCGACGAGGACATTGTGGGCCCGCGAAAGCGCGATCAGTCTTTCGGCCAGGTCGGCGCGAACGGCCTTGCTTACCTCGGCCAGGCGCAGGGTGTGGTCCGCCACGGACTGGACCGTCGCGAGGGTGTTCTTGACCCGGTGGTTCAGCTCATTGAGCAACAGGACGCGGTGTTCGTCGGCCTGTTTGGCGGCCGTTTCGTCGCGAAAGATCTTCACCAGGGCGTTGTGCTCCCTCAGGTGCACGGTCGCGCCATTCGCCCAGAACAGAGTGCCGTCGCGCCGGGGATGCCAGCGGCTGTCCTCCGCCTTCCCCTGTTCGATCGCGGTGGCGATCTCGAGCTCCGGCATCTGCGCCGCCCGGTCGGCCTCCGTGAAGAGCTCCCGCACATGGCGACCGAGGATCTCGTCGCGCTGAAATCCGGTGATGGCCTCCGCGCCGGCGGACCATCCGGTCACGCACCCGTCGTCCCCCAGGCTGATGATCGCGTGGCTTCTCACATTGTCGATGAGGAGTCTTGCAAGGGTCTGGTCGTCGAGCGGCACGCGGTCTCTCTGCCGTGGTGGTATGGCCTCGGCAGTAGAAATCCTCAGGGCGCCGGTGGTTGCCTTGCGCCGCCATCCGGATGGGTCCGGGCCCCGTATGCCGGGCTCCGGACCCTCCGGCCGCCTACAGAACCTGCGCCGCTTCCTCGAACGTGAACCGCGGCGAGCGCGGGAACAGGTTCTCGTCGGTGCCGTAGCCCAGGCTGACGATGAAGTTCGGCTCCACGGTCGTGCCGGCGAAGAATTCCGCCTTCACGCCCTCGGGGTCGAAGCCCGACATCGGCCCGACGTCCAGCCCCAGGGCCCGCGCGGCGATCATGAAATAGCCGCCCTGCAGCGAGGCGTTGCGGAAGGCCGACTCGCGCCGCGCCGCCTCGTCGGCGAACCAGTCCTTCGCGCCCGGCGCATGCGGGAACAGCTTGGGCAGGTGTTCGTGGAAGTCGATGTCCTGGCCGATGATCACCGTGACCGGGGCCTGCGCCGTCTTGGCCCGGTTGCCCTCACTCATCAGCGGGACCAGCCGCGCCTTCGCCTCGGGCGAGGTCACGAAGACGAAGCGCGCCGGGGTGTTGTTGACCGCCGTGGGCCCGAATTTGGTCAGGTCGTACAGCTTGCGCATCAGCTCCTCCGGCACCGGCCGGTCCGACCAGGCGTTGCGCGTGCGCGCCTCGGTGAACAACTGGGCCAGGGCGCTGTCGGACAGCGGGCGATCGCGGACGATGGTGGAGTCAAAGGCCATGGGAAAAACCCTCCTGAACGACATTAGCAACAGCAGTGATTGCTAATTAGGGTTCGGCCCGGCCGACGCAAGGGGATCAGGCACAAAAACTGTTACCGATATGGTCACGCTTGCGCCCGCCCTTGCCGCCCCGGGGGGCCGGGGCCTATCTAGGACCCATGAAAGACCTCAACGCCCTCATGCAGCAGGCCCAGGCGATGCAGCAGAAGCTGCAGGACGCCCAGGCCAGAATGGCCGAAACCCTCGCCTCCGGCAGCTCCGGCGGCGGCCTCGTCGCCATCGAGCTGAAAGGCCCCGGCGAAGTCACCCGCGTCACCATCGATGACAGCCTCATGGTCCCGGGCGAGACCGAGATCCTCGCCGACCTGATCGTCGCCGCGCACGCCGACGCCAAGCGCAAGCTGGACGAGGCCAACGGCGCCCTGATGCGCGAGGCCGCCGGCCCCATGGCCGGGATGAACATCCCCGGCATGCCCAAGCTGTTCTGAGTCCGGCTCTTTCGGCCGCCGCTGGAAGGTTCATCACAACGGGCACGACGAGTTCACAACGGACACGACGAGGTCCGTAGGTCCGCGGCGCCCTTCAGGGCGACGCAATCGAATGATTGCGGGCAAGGGCCCGCGAAGGCGACGGACGGCTCGGTCCCGTCGTGTTCGTCGTGCCTTGCGTTGTGGTCGTTGTGATGAACCCCCTTGGTCCGGCGGCCGACCGGATAGGCAACCGCTCGACCCCCGTGGTATGCGGCCTCATGGCCGCCTCCGCAGGACCCGAAATCGAGCGGCTGATCTCGCTCCTCGCCAAGCTGCCCGGCCTCGGCCCGCGCTCGGCCCGCCGCGCCGCCCTCGCCCTGCTGAAGAAGCGCGAGCAGCTGCTGGTCCCCCTCGCCGACTCCCTGCGGGAGACCGCCGACAAGGTGGTCTCGTGCAGCGTCTGCGGCGCCCCCGACACCCGCGACCCCTGCTCGATCTGCGCCGACCGCGCCCGCGACAACGGCCTGATCTGCGTCGTCGAGGAGGCCGGGGCCCTGTGGGCCATGGAGCGCTCAGGCGCCTTCCGCGGCAAATACCATGTGCTCGGCGGCCTGCTCTCGGCCCTCGACGGCGTCGGCCCCGACGCCCTGCGCGTCGCCGAACTGGTCGGCCGGGTGCGCGGCGGCGAGGCCAAGGAGGTCGTGCTCGCCCTGCCCGCCACCGTCGACGGCCAGACCACCGCCCACTACATCGCCGAACGCCTCGCCGGCACGGGGGTCGAGATCACCTCCCTCGCCCGCGGCGTGCCCGTCGGCGGCGAGCTCGACTGGCTCGACGACGGGACGATTATCCAGGCCTTGCGACAAAGGCGGCCGGCGTAGGCCAGGCCTCCCTCCCCCGCCGTCACCCTCGGGCTTGACCCGAGGGCCAGACCGTCCGGTGCGGCGTCGAAGGTCGCATAGGCCCGGTCCCGGGGCCGCCCCTGACGCACAGACCGGCCCGACCTCTGATCCTCCGGTCGAGCCGGAGGATGACGGCGTGAGTGCGGAACACCTACGTCCGATTCTGACGCAGGCCGGGTGTAGACTGCGGGACGGAAGGCCGTCGGCCGGTTCGAGGGGTGAATACGATGGGTGCTGTGGACGGTCTGGATGGTTCGGACGGTTCGGACGGTCTGTACGGTCTGTACGGTTCGGACGGTCTGGACGGTCTGGACGGTGTTTTCCGCGTTTTACCCGGATATTATCCCAGCTCCGCCCGCCATGGCGGGCTCCGGCGACTCCCGCTAAGGAACGGAGCATGAACGCCTCCCTCGTCGCCTTTTTCGCCGCCGCCGTCGTCGCCGTCATCGCCCTCGCCTGGGCCCTGATGGAGCGTCGCCGCGCCGCCGCCGCCGAGACCCGGAACTGGGAGCTGCGCGAGCGCCACGCCGAGACGGAGGCCCGCATGCGGCTGATCGAGGACCAGGCCGCGACCTCCACCGAACTGCTGCGCGCCCAGGCCGCCCAGTCGGCCAACACCGTCGCCGAGGAACTGCTCAGGCGCACCGACGAGACCTTCCGCACCCGCGAGCTGATGTCGCAACAGCGGATGGAGGCCCAGCTCAAGCCCGTCGCCGAGACCCTGAAACAGTTCCAGGAACACGTCGCCGCCCTCGAAAAGGTCCGCGCGGAAGAGACCGGCGGCCTCAAGGAGCAGCTGGCCCTGCTGATGACCGCCTCGACCGCCACCCGCGACGAGGCCCGCCGCCTGACCGAGGCGCTCAAGGGCAACACCGGCCGGCGCGGCCGCTGGGGCGAACAGACCTGCCGCAATGTGCTCGAGGCCGCCGGCATGGCCGGCCGCTTCGACTTCGAGGAACAGTCCTCCTCGGCCAATGACGAGGGCCGCCAGTCCCGCCCCGACTTCGTCGTCCGCCTGCCCGGCGGCGGCATGTTCGTCATCGACGCCAAGGTGTCGCTGGCCTTCGGCGACGCCGCCGACGGCGACGAGGAGGCCCAGGCCCGCGCCGCCTCCCTGCGCACCGCGACCAGCATGAAGACCCACGTCCGCCAGCTGTCGTCCAAGGCCTATCAGGACCAGTTCAAGCCCAGCCCCGACTTCGTCGCCATGTTCGTGCCCGGCGACGCCTTCCTCGCCGCCGCGCTGGATCACGAGCCTGACCTGATGACCACGGCCATGGCCTCGCGCGTCGTCATCGTCACCCCGACCACCCTGTTCGCCCTGTGCAAGGCCGTGGCCTATGGCTGGCGCGCGGAGGAGCAGACCCGCAACGCCGAGGAGGTCGCGAAGCTGGGCAAGGAGCTCTACAAACGCCTGTCGGTCATGGGCGGCCACGCCGCCGCCGTCGGCCGGGCGCTCGACACGGCCGTGGGCAAGTACAACCAGTTCGTCGGCTCTCTGGAGAGCCAGGTCATGGTCTCGGCCAGACGGTTCGAGGATCTCCACGTCGACCACGAGGGCAAGGACCTGCCGGGCCTGCCGCCGGTGGAGCAATCGCCCCGCGCCCTCAGCCGGCCCGAGCTGGTCGTGACCGACAGTCGCGCCGGGGCCCTTCCCGAGGCGTAGGCCGGAGACAAGCTCGCTTGACATGGCAAGGGGGCGTTGTAAAACACCCTTGTCACCACGACAGGGGCGCTTTCCATGAGCAAGAAGTTGACCGGCGTGCTGCTCCGAACCCTGGTCGGGGCGGGGATTTTCATGGTCGTGGTTTTCGTCGGCGGCATCGCCGCCGGCTGGCTCGCGGCTCACGGCACAGTGGACGCAGGCCGGGCCGTCGTCTGGCTGTCCGGCGTGATCGCGGTCGTCTCGATGGTCGGTGCCATGGTCATCAGCGTCGCCTGGATGCGCGCCATCGACGAGGCGGCGCGCGAAGCCCACAAGGCGGCCTGGTTCTGGGGCGGCTGCGGCGGCATGTCCGTCGGCTGCGCCGTCCTGATCATGACCACCCTTCCCCAGTCGACCGAATGGCGGTTCGCCGCCATCGGCGGCCGCACCGACCCCGCCGCCTACGCCGCCACCGGCGCTTTCGCCATGCTGGCGCTGATGGTGATCGGCTACACCGTGGTCTGGGCCTGGTGGTGGCTGACCCGGCTGCGGGACTGAGCATGAACAACCACCTCAAGGGCCTGCGCGCCGAGCGCGGCTGGAGCCAGGCCGATCTGGCCGAGCAGCTCGGCGTCTCGCGCCAGACCGTCAACGCCCTCGAGACCGGCCGCTACGACCCCTCCCTGCCCCTCGCCTTCCGCATCGCCCGCGTCTTCGCCCAGCCGATCGAAGCCATCTTCATCGACGCCGAATAATCGCCGTTTATCCGCTCCCGAGGATCTGACATGACCTTCAAGAAACGCCTCAAATCCACCGCCTCCACGCTCGGTCGCATGACCCTCGGCGTCGCCCTCGGGCTCGGCCTCGCCGTCGCCGTGATCTCGCCGGTCCACGCCCAGGTCGCGACGCCGCCGGTCGCCGCCGAAAGCCCCGCCGCCCTTCGCGCCGTCCCGCCCGCCGAAGGCCGCGGCCCTGCCCTCTGGGTCGTCAAGGACGCCGACTCCACCCTCTATCTGTTCGGCACCGTCCACCTGCTACGCCCGACCACCGGCTGGGGCACGGAGCGCGTCGACGCCGCCTTCGATAGCGCCGACCAGCTGATCCTCGAAATCGCGGACCCCACCGACCAGGCCGCCATGATCCCGCTGATCCAGCAGTACGGCCTGTCGCCCGCCACCCCGCTCACCAGCCTGCTGACGGCCGACGAGGTGGCCGCCCTCGACGCCGCGGCGCAGACGATCGGCCTGACCGCCGCCCAGATGGACCCCTTCCGTCCGTGGTTCGCCGCCCTGACCATCGCCATCGCGCCGCTCGCCAAGGCCGGCTACGCGATGGACTCGGGCGTCGATCCGATCCTCAAGGCTCGCGCCGAGGCGGCCGGCAAGCCGATCAACGCCTTCGAGACCCCCGACGAGCAGATCCGCATCCTCGCCGGCTTCTCCGAGGCGGAGCAGCTCGACTTCCTGCGCAGCACGCTCGAGGATTTCGAGGCCGCCACGGTCGAGCTCGACCGGCTGGTCGCGTCCTGGGCCGCCGGCGACGTCGAGGGCATTGAGACCATCGCTGTCCAGCCGATGCGCGAGAGCAGCGAGGCGCTTTACCAGGCCCTGCTGGTCCGCCGGAACACCAACTGGGCCGACCAGATCCAGACCCTGCTGGAGGGCTCGGGCACGGCCTTCATCGCCGTCGGCGCCGCCCACCTGGCCGGCGACGACAGCGTGCAGGAAATCCTCGAGGCCCGCGGCGTCGACGTCGACGTCGCGCCCTGAGCCTGACCCGCGAAGGAGGGGCCCGGCCGCCGCGCCGGGCCTTTTCTTTTGCCGGCGCGCGGCTATGGTCCGCTCCGGTCCGGCGACCCGGACGCGGCCGTAGTTCAGAGGTAGAACGTCAGCTTCCCAAGCTGAATGTCGCGGGTTCGATTCCCGCCGGCCGCTCCAGTCCCGCTCAGCCCTTCGCGCCCGCCCGGTTCTTCACCAGGTCGTCGACCACGGCCGGATCGGCGAGGGTCGAGGTGTCGCCCAGGGCGCTGACGTCGTTCTCGGCGATCTTGCGCAGGATCCGCCGCATGATCTTGCCCGAGCGGGTCTTGGGCAGGCCGGGGGCCCACTGGATCACGTCGGGCGCGGCGATCGGGCCGATCTCGCGGCGCACCTGGTCGATCAGCGCCTTGCGCAGGTCCTCGTCCGGCTGGACCCCGGCGTTCAGCGTCACATAGGCGTAGATGCCCTGGCCCTTGATGTCGTGCGGGAAGCCGACCACCGCCGCCTCGGCCACCGCTTCGTGCAGCACCAGGGCGCTCTCGACCTCGGCCGTGCCCATGCGGTGGCCCGAGACATTGATCACATCGTCGACCCGGCCGGTGATCCAGTAGTAGCCGTCGGCGTCCCGGCGACAGCCGTCGCCGGTGAAATACTTGCCCGGATAGGCGCTGAAATAGGTGTCGAAGAACCGCTGGTGATCGCCCCAGACGGTGCGCATCTGCCCCGGCCAGCTGTCGGTGATGACCAGATTGCCGGAGGTCTCGCCCTCCAGCACCTCGCCCTCGGCGTCGACCAGTTGCAGCTCGACCCCCGGCAGCGGCTTCGTCGCCGAGCCCGGCTTCAGGTCGGTTGCCCCGGGCAGGGGGGAGACGAGAATGCCGCCGGTCTCGGTCTGCCACCAGGTGTCGACGATCGGGCAGCGGCCGTCGCCGACCACCTCGTGATACCAGCGCCAGGCCTCGGGATTGATCGGCTCGCCGACGCTGCCCAGCAGGCGCAGGCTCTTGCGGCTGGTCGCCTTCACCGGCCCGTCGCCCTCGCGCATCAGCGCCCGCAGCGCCGTCGGCGCGGTGTAGAAGATCTCGACCTGATGCTTGTCGACCACCTGCCAGAAGCGGCTGTGGTCGGGATAGTTGGGCACGCCCTCGAACATCAGGGTCGTCGCCCCGTTGGCCAGCGGGCCATAGACGCAATAGCTGTGACCGGTGACCCAGCCGACGTCGGCGGTGCACCAGAACACCTCGCCGGGCCGGTAGTCGAACACCAGCTCATGCGTCCAGGCGGCCCAGAACAGATAGCCGCCGGTGGTGTGCAGCACCCCCTTGGGCTTCCCAGTCGAACCCGAGGTGTAGAGGATGAACAGCGGATCCTCGGCGTTCATCGGCTCGCACGGACAGTCGTCGCTGATGCCTTTCTTGGCCTCGCCGTAGCGCACGTCGCGGCCTTCGACGATCGGGATGTCGGCGTTGGTGTGCGAGACGACCAGCACCTTGTCCACCGCCCCGGCCGGCAGCTTGTCGATCGCCGCATCGACATTGGCCTTCAGCGGAATGCGCTTGCCGCCGCGCAGACCCTCGTCGGCGGTGATGACGAAGCGCGAGCCGCAGTCCTCGATCCGGCCGCACAGGCTGTCGGGCGAGAAGCCGCCGAACACCACCGAATGCACCGCCCCGATCCGGGCGCAGGCCAGCATGGCCACCGCCGCCGCCGGGATCATCGGCAGATACAGGGTGACCCGATCGCCCTTCACCACGCCCAGATCCTTGAGCACATTGGCCATGCGGCAGACTTCGGCGTGCAGCTGGCGATAGGTCAGCCTGCCCGACTGGTCGGGTTCGTCGCCCTCCCAGATGATCGCGGTCTCGTCGCCGCGTTCGGCCAGATGCCGGTCGAGGCAGTTGTGCGCGACGTTCAGCACCCCGTCGCCGAACCAACGGATGCGGAAGTCGGCCTTGTCGAACGACACGTCCTTGATCGACGTCGGCGGCGTGAACCAGTCCAGCCGCCGCGCCTGCTCGCCCCAGAACGCCTCGGGCCCCGCCCGCGCCGCCGTCCGCGCCGCCTCATAGCCGGCGGCGGTCATGCGGGCGCGCTGCGCCCATTCGGACGGGACGGGATAGACGTCTGTATCGTGGGTCAAATCGTATCGGGCCTTCGGGACTAGAAACCGTACTTAGCAAAAATCTGCAGTCGGGTCATTTCGCCCGAGACGCCGGACTCCAGTTCCCGCTCGCCGACCATCAGCTCGGCGCCGAGATCCAGCGCCGGCAGCGGCGTCCAGATCAGGTTGCCGCGCAGGCTCTGCGCCGACTTGTTGGTCGCAGCGCCGATCAGCGTCAGGTCGTTGTCGACGTTCTGGGCCGACCAGGTCAGATTCGAGCGCCACTGCGGCGTCCAGACATGGCGGTAGCTGACCAGGCCGGCGACCACGCCGATCGCCTCCAGCTCGCCCGTGGCGTCCAGCACCGCGTCATTGGCGAAGTTGAGGCCGATGTAGCGGCCGATGCCCTCGCCGCCCGACAGCATCAGGCGCAGGTCGTCGCGTTCGCCGACCTTGATCTTGGCCGCCGCCGACAGGCCCCAGCCGAGGGTGGAGGAGTCGATCGCGCCGGCGCCGGTGGTCTCATAGGACAGCTGGCGCATGATGCCGGCCAGCGAGGCCTCGCCCCACGTCCCGGTCACGGTGTAGCGGGCGGTCAGATCGGGCAGGCTGCTGTCGTCGGCGATGATCCGGGTGGTCCCGAGGTAGGGCGTCACCGTGGTCTCCGGATTCTCGATCGAGATGGAGAACGGGCCGTTCGTATACCGGACCTGGACCTGGCGGGCGAAGACCGTGCCCTCGCTGGAGCCGATATAGTCGGCCGTATCCGGCAGCACGGACAGGTTCTGGAAATTGGTCCACTCCTGACCGAACAGCCAGTTGTCCACGGTGACGAAGGCGCGGCGCAGCGACAGGTTCGACGGACTGGTCGTGCGCTGGTCCCCGGCGCCGGGCAGGACCTGGAAGTCCATCTCCAGCCGGGTCCCGACCTTGCGTCCGCCCAGCAGCCCCTCGGTCGTCAGCCAGAAGCGGGTCTGGCGGGCGTTGAAGTCGGTCGCCGTGTTCTCGTCCGCCCCACCGACCGGAATCGACCCCGGCAGATAGAAGTCACGCAGCAGATCGCCGTTGGCCGGGTCGCCGCCGTCATAGCTGGAAGCCATGAAGTCGGCCTTCACATAGCCGCCGAACTTCACGAGGTTGTTGCCCATGCGAAAGCCGTCGGCCGGGGCGGCGGGCGGCGCCGGCGGGGCTGCCGCCGCCCGCTGCTCGATACGGATGATATCCTGGGCCACCGCCTGTTGCTGGGCCGTCTGCTGGTCGCGCGAGGCGACGACCTCGCTCTTCAGCGCCGCCAGCTGGGCCTCCAGCAGGGCGATACGCGCCTCGAGCGCGGCCGTGTCCTGGGCCGCGGCCATGCCGGGCGCGGCCAGCAGGGCGACGGCGGCGGCGCCGCTCATCAGGGTCATTCTGATCATGGTGTCCTCCCGGGTCGTCTGATGCGATCCTCCGAAGCCACTCTCCCGGACCTTGGCCCTTTGGGACCATTAGCCAATGGTCTACTTTCGACCAAAGTCGAGGGGTGGCACAATGGCGCGTCGCCCGGCTCGCGCCGGATCGACGGACGTCAGGGAGGGAAGCGCCGAATGGATCGCATCATCGTCGCTGATGATCATCCGCTGTTCCGGGCGGCCCTGGGCTCCGCCCTGGCCCGGGCGGCGCCCGGCGCCGTGATCGAGGAGACGCCCAGCCTCGCCGGTGCGCGCGAGGCCCTCGCCCGCGGACCCGTCGATCTGCTGCTGCTGGACCTGCGACTGTCCGACAGCGAGGGCTTCGCCGGGCTCGCCGGGGTCCGCAGCGACTATCCGACCGTCCCCGTGGTGGTGGTGTCGGCCAGCGAGGACGCGGCGACCGTCGCCCGCGCCATGGCCTTCGGCGCCGCCGGCTTCATCCCCAAATCCGCCACCCTGGCCGAGATGATCGAGGCGCTGGAAGCGATCCAGGCCGGCGACAGCTGGGCCCCGGTCGCCGCCGACGCCGCGCAGGCCGAACTGATGGACGCGCGCATCGCCAGCCTGACGCCGTCGCAGCTGCGCATTCTGATCGGCCTGCAGGAGGGGCGGCTGAACAAGCAGATCGCCTTCGACCTCGGGGTCACCGAGGCGACGATCAAGGCGCACCTGACCGGCGTCTTCCGCAAGCTGGGGGTCCAGAACCGCACCCAGGCGGTGATCGCCGCCCGCGCCCTGTCGGTCGGGGCCTGACCGGGCGGGCCGGGCTCAGCCGACCCCGGCGCGACGACGGGCGGACAGGAAAGCCTTCAGCGCCGCCGGTTTGACCGGCTTCGACATCAAGGCGGCCCCGGCCGCCTCGGCCCGGCCGGGCACGGTCTCGTCGGCGTCGGCGGTGATCAGGGCGATGTGCCTGAGCCCCCGGGCGCGCAGGTCGGCGATGAGCGACAGGCCGTCGCATCCGTCGCCCAGATGCAGGTCGATGAGGGCCGCGTCGAACGGCCCCGCCAGGGCCAGCGCGGTCGCCGCGTCCGGCGCCGTGACCGGCGTCATCCCCCAGCGGCCCAGCAGGGCGGTCAGCGCCTCGAGGATGGCCGGTTCATTGTCGACGCACAGCACCCGCAGTCCGGCCAGGCCGGTTCCGGGCGGAGCCGCGGTCGCGCCGGCGTCCGCCGATGGCCGCGTCGCCTCGGCCCGGGGCGCCGAGACCGCGAAGCGGGTGCCGCGCCCGGGCGTCGACCGCAGTTCCAGCGGATGCACCAGCAGTTCGGCGACCCGCCGGACGATGGCCAGGCCCAGTCCCGCCCCCGGCTCGTCGCCGCCCCGCGCCGGCAGACGGGTGAATTCGGTGAAGATCAGGTCCTGCTGTTCCGGCGCCACGCCCCGGCCGGTGTCGTGGATCTCGAACCGCACCATGGCGCCCGCCCGCCGCGCGCCGACCAGCACCCCGCCGCGATCCGTATAGCGGATGGCGTTGCCGATCAGATTCTGCAGCAGCGAGCGCAGCAGGTCCCGGTCCGACGCCGCCCAGAAGCGCGACGGGACGATGGTCAGGGTCAGGCCCTTGGCCTCGGCCATCGGCGTGAACTCGCGGCGCAGGTCGCTGAACAGGGCCTCGACCGACAGCGGCGCGACCGTCGGCCGAATCCCGCCGGCCTCCAGCCGCGACAGGTTCAACAGCGCCTTCAGCAGGCCATGGGCGCTCTCGATCGACCGGTCGGCGTTCTCCGCCAGCAGCCGCGCGCCCGGCGACCTCGACCCGTCCGGCTCGTCCTTCAGCGCGGCGATGAACAACCGCGCGGCGTGCAGCGGCTGCAGCAGGTCGTGGCTGGCCGCGGCGAGAAAGCGGGTCTTGGAGGCGACCGCGGCTTCGGCCGTCTGGCGGGCCTCGTTCAGCCGCTCGGTGCGATCGGCGACCCGCGCCTCCAGCAGCTCATTGGCCTCTTCCAGCGCCTGGGCCGCGCGGCGCAGTTCGGTGATGTCGGTATAGGAGGTGACGTATCCGCCGCCCGACATCGGCGCCCCGGTCGACTTGAGGATGCGGCCATTGGGCTGGGCCCGCTCGTGGTCGTGGGGCTCGCGGCGACGCAACGCCTCCAGCCGGCGTTCGACCCAGGCTTCCATGTCCCCGATCTCGACCTCTCCGCGCTCGGCGTTGAGGCGGTAGACGGCGGCGACCGGCTGGCCGACATGGACGAACCCCGCCGGCAGGTCGAACAGATCGACGTAGCGTGCATTCCAGGCGATCAGCCGCAGGTCCCCGTCGACCACGCTGACCCCCTGGTCGATGTTGTCGAGCGTGGCCTGCAGCAGTTCGCGATTGAACTGCACCGCCTGCGAGGCCTCGTCGAGCATGCGCACGACATCCTCGGGCGCGCGCCCGCCGCCGGCGAGGGCGGCCGAGATGACGCGCCGCGCCGAGGACGCCCCGACCGCCCCTGCCAGCATGCGTTCGGCCGCCCGCGCCAGGCCGGCGTCGGCCGGATCGCTGTCGCGAAAGACCTGGTTGGTCTCCCGGGCGAAGGCGTCGAACGCCCGGTTAGCCCCCGCGTCGCCCACGAACCGCGCCACCAAGGTGCGCAGATCGCCGATCGAGGCTCCCGAGGGGGCCGTGCTCTGCTCGCGCCAGTCGGGGCTGATGCGATCGACGAAGGCGCGGGCCTGGACCCGGTCGATCAGCCGCGGGCGGACAGCGCGTGAGATCAGCACGAAGGTCAGGGTATTGGCGGCGAGGCTGAGCAGGACGCCGAGCGGCAGCGGATCGGCCAGGCCGAATGGCGTGATCAGCCCGACGCCGAGCGCGGCTCCCATCTGCGGCAGGGCGAGGAAGACCAGCCAGATGACCGAGCCGACCACCAGGCCGGCGAAGGCGCCGGTGGCGTGTCCCCCCCGCCAGAGCACCGCCCCGAACAGCGCCGGCGCCAGCTGCGCCAGGGCGGCGAACGACGTCAGGCCGATCGAGGCGAGGCCGGACGACCGGTCGATGGCCTGGAAATACAGCCAGGCCAGAAACAGGATGACGCAGATGACGATGCGGCGGACCTGCAGGATGGCGTCCGCCATGTCCGAGGCGTCTTCGCGCGCCCGCCACCGGTCGCGCGCCAGCAGCGGCAGGATCAGGCTGTTGGAGGCCATGGCCGACAGCGCCACCGTCTCGACGATGACCATGGCCGTCGCCGCCGAGAACCCGCCGACGAAGACGACCGCCGTCAGGACCCGAGCGCCCTGCTGGAACGGAAGGCCCAGCACGAACAGATCCGGATCGCCGACATCGACGAACAGCCGTCCCGCCGCGACGATCGGCAGGACGGCGAGGCTGGTCAGCAGCAGATAGGTCGGAAAGGCCCAGCGGGCCTTGCGGATGTCGGCCGGTCCGACCGCTTCGACGAACCCCACATGGAACTGTCGCGGCAGGCAGAAGATGGCCAGGGTCGACAGCAGGGTGATGGCGATGAACCGGGCGTCGACCACCGGCGGGGCGGCGAGGTCTCCCAGCGCCGTCGCCACCGCCGCCCGGTCCGGCAGGCCCAGCAGCAGGGCCCCGGCGAAGACCGCGACGGCGATCAGGGCCGCCAGCTTGATCACCGACTCCAGCGCCACGGCCCGGATCAGACCGCGATTGTGCTCCGTCAGGTCCGGCCGGCGCGCCCCGAACAGGATGGTGAAGCCGGCCAGCACCACGGCCATCACCGCCACCGTCAGCCCCTCCGATCCGGCCACCGGGGTGCCGGCCGTCACCAGCTGCCAGGCCATCGACAGGGAAGTCAGCTGCAGGGCGATGTAGGGCAGGGAGCCGACGATGGCGACGCAGGCGACCAGGGCCCCCAACGACGGGCTCTTGCCGTAGCGCGAGGAGATGAAGTCGGCGATCGAGCCGATGTTCTCGCGCTTGGCGGCGGCGGCGATCCGTCGCCACAGCGGGAACAGGACGACCAGGCCGACGACCGGCCCCAGATAGATCGGCAGATAGTCCCAGCCGTCGCGCGCCGCCGTTCCGACCGCGCCGTAATAGGTCCAGGAGGTGCAGTAGATGGCCAGGCTCAGGGCATAGGCCCAGGGCCCCAGCCGGCGACCGTGCGGTCGATGGCCCACGCGCTCGCTGCGCCAGGCGACGGCGAACAGCAACGCCATATAGGCGGCGACCAGCGTCAGGATCAGCGGCGCGAACATATCCCTCATCTAGATCGCTCCGGCGCGACTCCCGCAAGAAAAAGGCGGGCCGACCGTTTCCGGTCGCCCCGCCCCTCCCTCTCTCGACCCGAAAGCAGGATCAGGCGTTGAGGTCGACGTCCTTGCCTTCCTTGACCAGCAGGAAGCCCAGCACCACGGTCGCGAGCGCCACCACGATGGGATACCAGAGGCCGTAGAAGATGTTGCCGGTGGCCGCGACCATGGCGAAGGCCGTGGTCGGCAGGAAGCCGCCGAACCAGCCGTTGCCGATATGATAGGGCAGCGACATCGAGGTGTAGCGGATATTGGTCGGGAACATCTCGACCAGGGCGGCGGCGATCGGGCCGTAGACCATGGTCACATAGAAGCCGAGGATGAACAGGATCAGCACCACGACCGGCTTGTTGACCTGGTCGCTGTCCGCCGACGTGGGATAGCCCGCGGTCGCCAGGGCCGTTCCCAGTCCGGCTTCCCAGGTCTTGCGTTCCGCCGCGAACTCGGCGGCTGGCATGGCCTCGCCGCGGAAGCTGGGGATCACCACGCTGTCGCCGATGCGGACCTCGGCCACCGTCCCGGCCGGAGCCGCGACATTGGTGTAGTTGATGCCCGCCTTGGCGACATAGGATTTGGCCAGGTCGCACGACTGGTTGAACACCGTCTTGCCCACCGGGTCGAACTGCAGGTTACAGTCGGCCGGATCGGCGTAGATGGTCACCGGCTGCGATGCCGTGGCCTCGGCCAGCGCCGGGTTGGCCGCGTGGGTCAGGGCCTGGAACAGCGGGAAATAGGTCAGGGCCGCGATCAGGCAGCCGGCGAGAATGATCGGCTTGCGGCCCACCTTGTCCGACAGCCAGCCCCAGAAGACGAAGAAGGGCGACGCCAGCAGCAGGGCGATGGCCAGCAGGATGTAGACCAGCGTCGCATCGACCTTCATCACCCGCTCGAGGAAGAACAGGGCGTAGAACTGGCCGGTGTACCAGATCACCGCCTGACCGGCGGTCAGACCCACGAGGGCGATGATCACCAGCTTCAGGTTCGGCCATTTCAGGAACGAGTCCTTGAGCGGCGTCGGCGATCCCTTGCCCTCGGCCTTCATCTGTTTGAACGACGGGCTCTCGGCCAGCTTCAGGCGGATCCACAGCGACACGCCCAGCAGCAGGATCGAAACCAGGAACGGAATTCTCCAGCCCCATTCGACGAAGTTTTCCTCGCCGACGGCGAGGCGGACGCCGAGAATCACCAGCAGGCTGAGCACCAGACCGGCCGTGGCCGTGATCTGGATGAAGGAGGTGTAGAAGCCGCGCTTCCCCTTCGGCGCATGCTCGGCGACGTAGGTGGCCGCGCCGCCATATTCACCCCCCAGGGCCAGGCCCTGGATCAGGCGCATGGCGACGAGGATGATCGGCGCCGCCAGCCCGATGGCCGCATAGGAAGGCAGCAGACCGACCACGAAGGTCGAAATGCCCATCAGCATCATCGTGACCAGGAAGGTGTTCTTGCGCCCCCACAGGTCGCCCAGCCGGCCGAAGAAGACCGCGCCGAACGGGCGCACCGCGAAGCCGGCGGCGAAGGCCATCAGGGCGAAAATATAGCCCGTCGTCTCGTTCACGCCGGAGAAGAACTGGGCCGTGATGATCGCCGCGAGGGAACCGTACAGGTAGAAATCGTACCACTCGATCACCGTTCCGACGGAGGATGCGAGGATGACGAGCCTGTCGTTCTTGTCGATCGTGTGGTCCGGTTCGACCGGGGCGCCGATGGCGCTGTCTGTCATTGTAAGCCTCCCAAGCTCGCCGTTTTCGGCTGTTTTGCGCATGCGTCGCCCGTGCGACGATCGCCGCGACTGTGTCAGCACGCCGCAGGCTTGGAGAGAGCGACTTTGGTCGAAGGAGCCCCGCGCCGTCTGGGCCCGCGAATGATCGGCGAGTCGCGCCGACATCCCGTCGCCGCAAGCCTGTCGGCGAATTAATCCACCTGTCCAGCTTGTAACTGGAGGCCTTGACCGGTCATCGGCACGGTCCGGCGAACGGGAGAGGAACCTATGACGAAGACCATCTGGCTGGCGACCGCCGCCGTCTCGCTGCTGGCCGTTCCGGTCATGGCGCAGACCTCTCCGAACCCCGACGGCGTCGCGCAGGTCCCGGTCCCGACCGGGCCCGCCCGGTCGGCGCCGGCCGTCGATGCGGCCCAGCAGGGCGTGCTCGTGTTCGAGCCGGCCTTCTTCGCCGACTCCCGCCCCGACACCGCGCTGGACATGATCTCCCGCCTGCCCGGCTTCGGCCTCGACACCGGCGACACCGGCTCGCGGGGCTTCGCCGGCGCGGCCGGCAATGTGCTGATCGACGGCGACCGGCCCTCGTCCAAGAGCGACGGCCTCGACCAGGTGCTGCGCCGCATCTCCGCCGCCAGCGTCGAGCGCATCGAGTTGATCCGCGGCGGCGCCCCGGGCATCGACATGCAGGGCCGCTCGGTCATCGCCAACGTCGTCCTGCGCCGCACCGTCACCGTCGAGCGGGTGCTGGAATTCAACAGCTACCTCTATCCCGACGGCTACGTCGGTCCGATCCTCGCCGGCCAGTACTCACGGCGCGAGGGCGACACTTCCATCGAGGGTTCGATCAGCGCCACGACCGATCGCACCGACGGCACCGGCGACGGCTACCGCCGCCGTTACGACCCGTCCGGGGCGCTGATCCAGGACGCCGACCTGATCCTGTGGGACCGGTTCCGCAACGTCCGCGCCACCGGCGCCGTCCAGCGCCCCTTCGCCGGCGGCCGCCTGCGCGCCAACGGGTTGCTCAGCTGGTTCGGCCGCGAGAACACCCAGGACCTGCTGATCCGCTCGGGCCCCGGGATCGACAGCTTCAACGACGAGGAATCGGACTCCCTCGAGGGCGAACTGGGTCTGAACTGGACCCGCGACCTGTCGGCCCGCACCGGCATCGAACTGGTCGGCCTGCAGCGCTGGTCCTCCGAGGACTATACCGGCGTGTCCGAAAGCGGCGGCGACAGCTCGACCTTCACCTCGGACGCCACGGCCGGCGAAACCATCGGCCGCGCCGTGCTGCGCTTCCGTCCCAACGACCGGTGGGCCTTCGAAACCGGCGCCGAGGTCGCTTACAATGTTCTCGACAGCGCCACCGCCTATGAGGAGAACGGCGTCGCCATCCCCCTGCCCTCGGCCTCGGTCAAGGTCGAGGAACTGCGCGGCGAGGCCTTCGGCCAGGCCACCTGGCGGCCCGACGCCAAACTGACCCTCGAGGCCGGCCTGCGCGTCGAGGTCTCGGAAATCAGCCAGTCCGGCGACAGCGACCAGAGCAAATCCTTCGTCTATCCCAAACCCCGTCTGCAACTGACCTGGACGCCCTGGTCCGGCCACCAGTTCCGTTTCCGTGCGGAGCGGGAGGTGGGGCAGCTGGACTTCGGCGATTTCGTCGCCTCGGCCGATATCGACATCGGCCAGGTCGAGGGCGGCAATCCCGAGCTCGAACCCGAGAAAACCACCCTGCTGGAAGCCGTCTACGAGCGGCGCTTCTGGGGCGAGGGCGTGCTGGAGCTGTCGGCCCAGCACGGCGAGGTCGAGGACGTCGTCGACCTGATCCCCCTGACCGGCGGCTTCGACGGCGTCGGCAATATCGGCGACGGTTCGTTCGACCAGTACCAGGTCCGCCTGACCCTGCCGATGGACCGGCTGGGCCTCCCCAACGCCCGGCTGCAGACCCGCGCCAGCTGGGTCAGCACCGAGGTGACCGACCCCCTGACCGGCGAGACCCGCCGCTTCCAGGGCAACCAGGCCTTCGGCTGCGGCGTCAATTTCAACCACGACCTGCAGGGCGGGAAATATTCGTACGGCTTCGACCACGGCTGCAATGTCGACAAGGGCCGGGCCTTCCGCGTCCGGGAGGTCCGCGCCTTCTACAATGAGGCCTTCGTCACCCTGTACGGCCAGTGGAAGCCCACGTCCGACACCACCCTCCGGGTCGACCTCGGCAACGCCACCGATCGGGAGCAGGGCTACGACCGCGCCATCTACGCCGGCCCGCGCGACGTCTCCCCGCTGGCCTACCGCGAGGTGCGCCGCACGAAGATGAGCCCGTGGCTGTTCGTGCAGCTGCGCAAGAATTTCTGAGCGGCCGCAGGGAATTCGAAGACGCCGGAAGAGGGAATTCGAGGACACGGAAGAGCGACGCGGGAGACATGCGCTACTCGCGCGCCTGACAGTCGGGGATCGAGCAAAAAAAAGGGCGGAGCCGCGAGGCTCCGCCCTTCTGATTGACAGCCGAGGGTTTCAGTGAATCCCGGCCATGCCCTTCTTGAGCACGGGCGACAGAACCAGCAGCAACACACCGACGCCGACGCCGGTCCAGCCGATGGTCCCGAAGATGGAGCCATAGGTTTCCAGCGCGAGGGCGGGGTTGGTGACCACGCCGGCCACGGTTCCGGTCGCCGTCGCCTTGGCGATCAGACCCGCCGCGATGTGCGCCACGGAACTGGACAGGAACCAGACGCCCATCATCATCCCGACCACCCGGTCCACCGAAAGCTTGGTGATCATGGACAGGCCGACCGGCGACAGACACAGCTCCCCGAGGGTGTGCAGGAAGTAGGTGAAGAACAGGAACAGCAGCGGCACGCGGAAATCGACGTTGGCCGCATTGGCCGCCGCCCAAGCCAGCAGCAGGAAGCCCGCGCCCACGAACACCAGGCCGAAGGAGAACTTCACCGGCGTCGACGGTTCGCGGTTGCGCTTCCCGAGCCAGACCCACAGGGCGGCGATGACCGGACCGCCCAGCACGATGATGCCCGGGTTGAACATCTGGGTCATGGCCGCATTGAACCAGCCCGGCATTTCGGTCGACTGGTCCGCGAACAGGGTCAGGGACGAACCGGCCTGCTCGAACAGGGCCCAGAACAGCACCGAGAAGAAGATCAGCACGAGGGCGACCAGCATGCGGGTCCGCTCGGCGCCCCTGAGCTGGATCAGGGTGTAGCCGACCACGGAGACGAAGATCACGCCGGCGAGCCACGGCAGGGCCGTCTCGATCAGTTCGTGCCGCTGCATCAGCAGCCATACCGGAAGCACGGCGATCAGGCCGCCGATCCAGAAGATGATCTCGAACGGCAGACCCAGCACGCTGCGGCGCTTGAGCACCTCGGGCCGCGGCGGGGCCCCACGTCCCTCCAGCCAGGACTGGCCGAGGATGAAGGTGACCAGACCCAGCGCCATGCCGATCCCGGCCAGACCGAAGCCATAGGCCCAGCCGTACCGGATGCCGAGATAGGAGCAGGCGGCGGTCGCGAGGAAGGAGCCGAGATTGATGCCGACATAGAAGATGGTGAAGCCGCCGTCGCGCCGCGGGTCGTTCTCGTCATAGAGGTGACCGACCACGGTCGAGATATTGGCTTTCAGGAAGCCGACGCCGACGATGATCAGCGACAGCGCGAGGAACAGAATCGGCTCGCCGCCCATGTCCCGCTCGGTCCGCAGCGAATATTCGCCGGGACCGACCGAGGCCGGGAAGCCCGCGACCGTCGCGGCGGCGGGAGCGGCGGCGGTCGCCGGGTCCAGGGCGCCGGTCGGGGTCGCGCCCGTGGTCGCCTCCGCCACGGCGATGGCGCCCGCGTCGGCCGCGTTGGCCGCCGAGGGTTCCGCGCCGACGGTCGAGACGCCCTCGGGCGTGATGGCGACCTGAACCCGCTGGTCGCCGTTCACCGCGAAGATCTGGCGATTCTGGTCGCGGCCCTCGACCTCGAGCCGGTACTCGGTACCGCCGACCGTGAGATACTCACGCGCGCCGGTGCCCTCGAAGGCCATGGTGAAGTGGCCCGCCACCAGCAGGACGGCGCCGATGATCACGGCCTTGCGCGATCCCAGATATTTGTCGGCCAGCAGTCCGCCGATCACCGGCATCAGATAGACCAGCGCGGCGTAGGCGGCGTAGATGCCTTGGGCCTCGGCCGGTCCGAACAGGAAATGCTGGGTGAGGTAGAGCACCAGAAGCGCTCGCATGCCGTAGTAGGAGAAACGCTCCCACATCTCGGTGAAGAACAGGATCACCAGACCCCGGGGATGTCCCAAAAACGTCTTTCGGGGCCCCGATGTAAGCGCCCCTCCTGCGTCCGTCGTACTCAACGGCTCACTCCCAAATTGCTGCGCCCCACCTGACGCGCGACGGCATAAGCAGCACGACGGGCAAACCCGGACAAGTCTTAAGGGTAAATTGGCTGTTAGGTGGCGAAGCGTGGCCGGGCGCGGCAGGATGCTCCAAACAGGCGGGGACTGATTCATGACGGGGACGAAGCGGCGAACCGTGCTGCTGGGACTGGGCTCGGCCCTCGCCGCCGCTCTCGGCCCCCAAGGATGCACGCGCGCGCCCTCGACCGGCCTGCGCGGCGATGTCGTCGCCGCCGGCCAGCCCGCCGCCCTGCTGATCTGGGCCGTCGCCCCGGAGCGTCTGGCCGGCTGGCCGCGCCGGCTCGACGACGCCGCCCTCGCCGCCCTGCCCGCCGCCGCCGCCCTCCTCCCCGAGATCGGCAGCCTCGCGGGCGGCGGGCGGGCCGCCTCGCCCGAGGCGATCGCCGCGCTGAAGCCGCGGCTGGTGATCGATTACGGCGACACCGATCCCGAGTATCAGGCTCTGGCGACTCGCATGAAGACCCGGCTGGGCGTCGACTGGCGGCTGATCGACGGAAGCCTGACCCAAATCCCCGAGGCCCTGCGCGAGGCCGGCCGCCTGCTCGACGCGCGGCCCCGGGCCGAGGCCCTGGCCGAGGTCGCGACACGGACGATCGAGCGCTGGCGCGCCGCGCCGCCCGGCCCCGCCTTCTACTACGCCCGCGGCGCCGACGGGCTGGAGACCGGCTTTCGCGGCGCCCTCGCCACCGAGGTGCTGGAGGGCGCCGGCTGGACCAATGTCGCCGCAGGCTCGCGCGACATCGGCCGCGTCACCCGCGAACAGGTCGTCGCCTGGGACCCCGAGGTCGTCGTCACCCTCGATGCGGACTTCGCCCGGGCCGCGGCGCGGGATCGGGTGTGGCGCCGACGGCCCGGCGGCGACCGGCGCGGCATCCTGTTGCTGCCGTCGACGCCGTTCGGCTGGATCGATCGCCCGCCGTCGGTCAACCGCCTGCTCGGCTGCGCCTGGCTGGCCGACCCCCACGCCAATTCGCTGGAGCTGACCCTGCTCGGCCGCCGCCTGTACGGCCTCGGCCCGGCCGAGACGCCCAGCCCCAGGTGGGTTCGCTGAACACCCTGCGAACATGGGCGCCGCCGCTGGCCCTCGCCGGTCTGGCCCTGCTCGGAGCGGTCGCGGTGCTGGCCACGGGCCCGCTCGCCGCCTCGCCGGCCGCCCTGCTCGCCGCCGCGCTTGGCCACGGCCCGCAGGACGCCGAGCTGGCTCTCGCCCTGCGCGGCCCGCGTCTGCTCGCGGCCATGAGCTGCGGCGCCGCCCTCGCCGGAGCCGGCGCCGGCTTCCAGATCCTGTTCCGCAACCCCCTCGCCTCGCCCGACCTGCTGGGCGTCACCTCCGGGGCCGGCTTCGGCGCCGCCCTCGCCCTGCTGTTCGGCGCCGGCGCCTTTCTGGTGCAGAGCGCGGCCTTCGCCGGCGGCCTCGCCACCGGCGCCCTCGCCATCGTCTGCGCCGCCCTGACCCGCAGCGGCGACGCCCGCCTCGCCCTGATCCTGTGCGGCATCGTCGCCGGCGCCCTGGCCACGGCCGGGCTCGGCCTGGTGGTGATCGTCGCCGAGCCCTATTCCCAGCTGCCGTCGATCACCTACTGGCTGCTCGGTTCCTTCACCCGCGCGACCGCCGAAGAGGCCGCCCTCGCCCTCGCCCCCATCGGACTCGGCGCGCTGATCCTGCTGGGCCTCGGCTTCCGCCTCGACGTCCTGTCCCTCGGCGACGAACAGGCCCGCTCCCTCGGTCTCCGCGCCGCGCCCCTGCGCCTGCTGGCCCTCGCCGCCGCCGCCCAGATGACCTCGGCCGCGGTCGGCGTGGCCGGGGTGGTCGGCTGGGTCGGCCTGTTGGCCCCCCACGCCGCGCGGCGCATCGTCGGCGAGCGCGCCGGGGCCCTGATCCCGGCCGCCATGGCCGTCGGCGCCCTGTTCGCCCTGCTGATCGACCGGCTGTCGACCGCCTTCGGCCCGGCCGAGCTGCCCGTCGGCCTGCTGTCCGCCGCCGTCGGGGCCCCCGCCTTCCTGATCCTGTTCATCGCCACATCGAGGCGAACGTGAGCGCCCTCGTCCTCGAGGCCCTCATCGCAGGCCGCGCCGGCTTCCGCCTGCCGGCCCTCGACTTCGCCGCCCGCCCCGGCGAGGTCGTCGCCCTGATCGGCGCCAACGGCGCCGGCAAGACCACCCTGATGAAGACCCTCGCCGGCCTGATCCCGCCCGTCGCCGGCCGCATCGACCGCCCCGGCGCCGTGGCCTATCTGCCCCCGCCCGGCGCCGTCTCCGCCAGCTTCTCCGCCCTGCACCTGACCGCCCTCGGCCGCGCCGCCCGGCGTCGCTGGTCCCCCGGCCTCGCCGCCGAAGACATCGAGACCGCCCGCGCCGCCCTGACCCGGCTCGACATCGCCGGCCTCGCCGACCGCCCGTTCGACCGCCTGTCCAGCGGCCAGCAGCAGCTGGTCCTGATCGCCCGCCTGTTCGTTCAGGAGGCCCCCGTCTGCCTGCTCGACGAGCCCTTGGCCCTGCTCGACCCGGCCCATGCCCGAGCGGTCGAGACGGCCGTCCGGGCCCTCGCCGCCGAGGGCCGCATCGTCCTGGCCTCCAGCCACCACCTGCCCTTCGCCGCCCGCTCCGACCGCGTCCTGGCCATCGGCCCCGGCGGGATCGAGTCGGCGCCGCCGTCGCAGGCCATCACGCCGGACCGCATCCGCGCCTTGTTCGGCGTCGAGGTCTCCGGGTGCCCGTGCTGCGGTCAGGCCCTGAGTTGAGGGAGACGGCTCAGACCTCGACCAGATCCAGCCGGCGTTCGATCCGGTCCAGTCGCTGGCCAAAATGGTCCATCTGACGGGTCATCGACACGAAATTCTCTTCCATCGAGGTCATGCGCGTCTTCAAATGGCGCATGTCCTCCTTGAGGTTCGAGATATCCTCCTGGATGCGTTGAAGCATCGGAACGACAATGTCGGTCACCTCTGACATGATGCGAACATAGCGTGAAAACGGAGACTCGCCAATGACCCGCTGCTTCGCGGCCCTTGCCCTTCTGGCTCTCACCGCCGCGCCGGCCGCCGCCCAGGAGCCCGCCCGCTGGTCCTTCGCCATCCACGGCGGCGCGGGCGTCATCGAGCGCGACAGCCTGACGCCCGAACAGGACGCCGCCTACCGCGCCGCCCTGCACCGCGCCCTGGCCGCCGGTTCGGCCATCCTCGCCGACGGCGGCTCGGCCCTCGACGCCATCCAGGCCGCCATCGAGATCATGGAGGACGATCCCCTGTTCAACGCGGGGCGGGGCGCGGTCTTCACCGCCGCCGGCCGCAACGAACTGGACTCCGCGATCATGAACGGCGCCGACCGGACCGCCGGCGCCGTCGCCGGCCTGACCACCACCCGCCACCCGATCGCCGCCGCCCGCGCGGTGATGGAGCAGTCGCCGCACGTCATGCTGATCGGCGAGGGCGCGGACACATTCGCCGCCTCGGTCGGGCTGGAGCAGGTCGACCCGGCCTTCTTCTTCACCGAGCGCCGCTGGCAGGGGCTCGAGCGCGACCTGCGCCGGCAGAACCTGCCGATCCCGGCGCGTCCCGAGGGCGCGCCCGGCCCGCAGGCCGCCAACGACCTGCCGCAGCCGCCCCTGAACGAGCGCAAATTCGGCACCGTCGGGGCGGTGGCGCTCGACAGCCAGGGCCGCCTCGCGGCGGGCACCTCGACTGGCGGCATGACCGCCAAACGCTGGGGCCGGGTCGGCGACGTGCCGGTGATCGGCGCCGGCACCTACGCCTCCAACGCCGACGGCTGCGCCGTCTCGGCCACCGGCTCGGGCGAGTATTTCATCCGCGCCACCGTCGCCCGCGACATCTGCCACCGCACCGCCGCCGGCGCGACCGCCCAGGCCGCCGCCGAGGCCGAGATCGCCGACGTCGGCTCGATCGGCGGCGACGGCGGCGTCATCGTCATGGGTCTGGACGGAACCCCGGCCTTCGCCATCAACACCTCCGGCATGTATCGCGGCGCCGTCTCGGCCGATGCGCCCGCCGCCGTGGCCATCTATGGCGACGAGGCCCTGCGCCCGTGACCGCCTCGCGCGACATCCCCGGCGTGATCGCCCCGCCGCCGCTGATCTATCTCGGCTTCCTGCTGCTCGGCTGGCTGATCTATCGCTATGGCGCGCCGGCCATGGGCCCGGAGGCCGCCGCCTGGCTGACCCTCGGCTTCGGGCTGGAGACTTCCTTCCGCCGCGGCCTCGCCCTCGTCCTGATCGTCGGAGGTCTGGTGCTGGACGGCGCCGCCGCCGGGGCCTTCCGCCGCCTCGGCACCCCACCCGAGCCGTGGAAGCCGACCACCGCCCTGGCCACCGGCGGCCTCTACCGCTTCAGCCGCAACCCCATCTATCTGGGCTTCGCCATCACCTACGCCGGCTTCGCCATCGCCATGGACAGCCTCCTCGTCCTGCTGCTGCTGATCCCCTGCCTGTGGGTCGTCCAGCGCTTCGTCATCGCCCGCGAGGAGCGCTATCTGTCGGCCCGCTTCGGCGCCGACTACGACGCGTATCGCGCCCGGGTGCGCCCATGGCTGTAGCCCCCGACCCGCGCGACGAGCTGTCGCTGATGGCCATGGAGGAACTCGACGCCGCCTGCGCCCTCGCCTGGCCCGAGATCAAGTCCATCACCCCGTGGGGCGACAGCTTCACCGGCTTCGCCCCTTCAGGGCGCGAGGTCGAGATCGAGCGCCGCTACCTCTGGGCCCACGAGCCGGAAGGCTCCGTCTCGGTCGAGGTCGAGGTGCGCGACGTCGGCGCCCGCACCGGCGCCGAGGCCAAGGCCCTGATCACCCCCAGCTGACCCGCGCGCGTTAACCTTTACCGTTGCCAAGCGGCGCGGCGGCGGCAAGATGGCGCTCCACGAACGACGGTCGTTCGACGGGGAGGCTGCATGTCCTATGCCGACGACTTCGCCGGCGCCGATCCGGCCGGCGCCCCCCTCGACCCGACCGTCATGATCGGCGCCGACTCCGTCTTCTGGGGGGCCGTCGGGCTCGCCCTGGTCGTGGCCGGCCTGATCGGCTGGCTGATCGGCGCCCGTTCCCGCGGCCGGGAAGCCGACGCCGCCGCCGCCATCTGGGACGCGATCGACCACGCCGGCAAGGCGGCCATGCAGGCCGACACCGACGCCCTGCCGGCCCATGCCGCCGAACTGCGGCGGGTCCTGCGCGCCCGGCTCGGCAAGACCCTCGCCTTCGGCGGCGAGGTCGACAAACGCGCCAGGCTCCTCGACACGGCCCTTGAGGGCGAGGCCGCCGACCCGCCGCCTCATCCCGCCGCCCCGGGCCCCGCCCCCGACGGGGCGCACGGTCCCGGGGAGCCGACCCACGGCGCCGCGCCCCCGGTCGCCGCCAGCGTGACCATCGTCTCGGTCCACGCCCCCCCGGCCCCGGCCCCGGCCCATCCGCACCCGCACCCGCCCGCGCGCGACGAACGGCCGATGTCGACGAAGGCGCGCAACGACGCCCTGCGCCTCGCCGTCGCCGCCTTCAACGACCACTGGCGCCACCGGTCCGCCCGCGAGGGCGAGATGCGCGCCGTCCTCGCCGAACTTTGCGACCCCGGCCCGCGCCGTCCGCACCCCGGTCCCGGCGGCAAGACCCACTGACGACACCCTGTTCCCCCCGCCGCAGAAACCCCCTAAGCCTTGAGCCATGAAACTCGCCTCGCTCAAGCACGGCCGCGACGGCCGCCTCGTCATCGTCTCGAACGACCTCGCCTGGTTCACCGACGCCTTCCTGATCGCCCCGACCCTGCAGGCGGCGCTCGACGACTGGGACCGGGTCGAGCCGGACCTGCGCGCCCTGTCCGAAAGTCTCGAACACGGCGGCGTGCCGCGCGGCCGCTTCCACGAGCGCGAGGCCGCCTCGCCCCTGCCGCGCGCCTATCAGTGGGCGGACGGCTCGGCCTATGTGAACCACGTCGCCCTCGTGCGTCAGGCCCGCGGCGCCGAAATGCCCGACAGCTTCTGGACCGACCCGCTGATGTACCAGGGCGGCTCCGACGGCTTCCTCGCCCCGCGCGATCCGATCCCCCTGGCCGACGAGAGCTGGGGCTGCGACCTCGAGGCCGAGGTCGTGGTGGTCACCGGCGACGTGCCCCAGGGCGTGTCGCGTGAAGAGGCCCTCGCCTGCATCCGCCTCGTCGGCCTCGTCAACGACGTCAGCCTGCGCAACCTGATCCCGGCCGAACTGGCCAAGGGCTTCGGCTTCGTCCAGTCCAAGCCGGCCTCGGCCCTGTCGCCGGTGTTCGTCACCCCGCGCGCCCTCGGCGACCGCTGGCAGGACGGCAAGCTCAAGGGCGAGCTCAACGTTCAGCTCAACGGCGCGGACTTCGGCAAGGCCGACGCCGCGACCGACATGACCTTCGACTTCGGAACCCTGATCGCCCATCTGGCGAAGACCCGCGCCCTGTGCGCCGGCACCATCATCGGCTCGGGCACCGTCTCCAACCGCGACGCCGACGGCGGTCCGGGCAAGCCGGTCAGCGAGGGCGGCCTCGGCTATTCCTGCATCGCCGAGGTCCGCACCGTCGAGACCCTGCTCCACGGCAAGCCGACGACGCCCTTCCTCAAGCACGGCGACACCGTCCGCATCGAGATGCTGGACGACGACCACCACTCCCTGTTCGGCGCCATCGAACAGATGGTGTCAGCGACGCCGCTCGGCTAACGTCCCAATCTCCGGTTGAGGATGGAGCGCCGTTCAATGCTTGTGATCGCCCTTGCCTCGCTGCTGACGCAGACGCCTCCCGCGCCGCCGCCGCCCAACTGGATCGCGGCCGGGGACGAGGAGACCGTGGCGGCGGTGCTGGTTTATGATCACGGGCTCTCCGTGGTCGTCCTGTGCCGCGACGACCGGCTCGAAACCCGCATCGGCGGCCTCCCCGCCAGCGCCGCCGATATCCGGACGCTGGAGATCAATCTGCCTGACGTCGCCCTGCGCGCGTCCACATGGATTGTCGGCGCGGACCGGACGACCGCGCTGAGCACCGCGCCCGCTGTCTATGCGCGCCGGCTGCGCGACGTCGGACGGCTCACGGTCCGGATTCCACCCGAGGGGGAAGGTCGCGCGGTCCGCTACGAACTTCCGACGCCCGAGGCGCACGAGCCCCTCGACGCCGTCCTGACGGCGTGCGGTACGCCGTTGGACGACGCGGACGATGCGGCCTACACGCCGGAAACGCCACTCCTCACCTGGGCGAATCCCCCGTCGCCGCAGTACCCGACAGGGGCGAACGCCGCGTCGGGCGCCGTGCAACTGAGCTGTCTTGCCGAGGTGGGGGGACGGCTCAGGGATTGCGAGGTCGCAGCGGAAAGTCCGTCGTTGCAAGGATTTGGCCGTGCCGCGTTGAAGGGCGCCGAGAGAGCCCGGCTCTCCCGGGTCGACGGGCAGGAGATCACGGCGCCGCAAACCGTTTCGTTCACCGTTCGCTTCCGCATACGCCGTTAGGTTCGCCCGCGCCGGATTGCCTCGCCGCCCGGCCCGCGCTACCTGTCCGCCCTGCCTCCGAGACTTCCTGACGGCCTGTGCGGGCGTGGTGGAATTGGTAGACGCGCCGGACTCAAAATCCGGTTCCGAAAGGAGTGCCGGTTCGACCCCGGCCGCCCGCACCACGCCTCTTCTCCTGCAAGTTCGGCCTTGCGCCAAAGGCGGACACCGGGGGACGCGCGGCAGCCGGACATTCACCGAGCAGGCCGGCGAGACCTGGCCCATCCGCTCCTGATCGAGATGGAACGTCTCGACCCCGAGATTGCTGATAGATGCAGCCGGCGCCTGGACGCGGGTTGCTCCAGGCACCCCGCAGGCGAGGAGATCGAAATGCGATCCGTGACGCTTCCCGACCATACCGAAGTCTCCGCCCTCGGACAGGGAACCTGGCGGATGGGCGAAGACGCAAGCCGCCGCAAACAGGAGATCGCCGCACTTCGCACCGGCATCGACCTCGGCATGACCCTGATCGACACGGCCGAGATGTATGGCGACGGAGCGACCGAGACCCTGCTCGGCGAAGCCTTGGCCGAGGTTCGCGATCAGGTCTTCCTGGTCAGCAAGGTCTATCCGCATAACGCCGGGAGAGGCCGCCTCGAGAGGGCGTGCGAAGCCAGCCTGGAGCGGCTGAAGACCGATCGCCTCGACCTCTACCTGTTGCATTGGCGCGGCTCCGTGCCGCTCGACGAAACCATCGAAGGCATGGACGCCTTGATCAACGCCGGCAAGATCCGGCGATGGGGGGTCAGCAATTTCGATCGTGCGGATATGGAACAACTGCTGCGCTCCGGCGGACAGGCCTGCATGACCAACCAGATCCTTTACAATGTGACGGAGCGTGGGGCGGAGTTCGATCTCCTGCCGCTACTTGCCGAGCATCACACGCCGGTCATGGCCTACAGTCCGATTGGCCAAGGCGAGCTGCCGACGTCCCCTAACCTTTCCGCCGTCGCCAGGCGCCACGACGCCACACCGTTTCAGATCGCCCTGGCCTGGGTTCTTCGCGATCCCCAAATCATAGCCATCCCGAAGGCTGGCGCCGCCGCACATGTCGCCGACAATCGCCGCGCCCTGGACCTGTCGCTGACGTCGGAGGATCTCGCTGCGATTGACGCTGATTTCCCGGCCCCAACCCACAAGACGCGCCTCGCCATGCTCTGACGAGCGCCGGCGGTTGCAAGGCGTACTCAAGCTCAGTCGTGCGCCGGAAGCGGGCGTTGGCCAGCTACCGGAGTGCAGACCCTGATCAGCCGGTCTCCGCTTGCCATGCTGCGTTATGACGTCTGCGGCCGGGAGAGGCGCCAAAGCCTGCATCGGGGCTTCACCATCCCCGCAATCACCGCACGCCAGAGGCCAACCACAGGGCGCGGATCCGGTCCGCGCGGTCCCCGTCGCCGCATTCTTCCCCTCGCCCGGCCTTGAGGTCGGCAAGGCAACGATCGATCGCTGAAAGCTGCGCGGGACCAACCCCTCCGACAGGGACATGGATCAAGTTGATGCGCGAGGGCTGGCCGTCGAACGCAGCCGTATACTGGGTGACGGGTGTACTTCCCCGAGAGGCCATCGCCTCTCGTCGATAGTGACGCGCGGCCCCGACATTCGCTTCGACGCCATGCAGCCCGTGCTCAAGGATGATCGCATAGGTCAATTGCGCGCCCGGATCCCCGTCCGACGCCCGCTGGGCCGAATCTTCGGGCTCCGGAGTCAAGGCGGCTTCCAGGGGGGCGAGAAAATCATCCCGCACGTCGGCCCCAAGCGTGGCGCAACCGGCAGCGAGTGCGCAGGACGCCAGCAGGCTAGTTAAGGACAGGGCCTTCGGCTTCATAGCTGCGCACCTCGCGTCCGCCCCCGGGCGTCGCCGTGTGGAACTTGAAAGGTTTGCCTTCGAACACGCTCCCGGAGAGATCCCGATGTACGACAGCTTCAAGCAACCTTGGCGGCGTGTCGCCCCAAGGTCGACGGCCGCCCGGACGGCGTCCTCCTCCGGGTGGACGCAGCGCATGAACATCGCGACCGTCTTATGGGCCGTGAGGGTCCTTCCGATCCTGGTGGGTACGCCCGGGTTCTCGCCTGTATGGCGCCGATCAGATCGGCGCGACTTTGAGGTACTCGACAGGTGCAGCCAGAGACCCCGGCCGCCCGCACCATCGTCGTTTCCACGCCACGGATCGGCCGCGACGGCCGTCACTTCGGGTTTCGCCGCCGCTATTTCACGGCTCCGCGGTTGCGCCGGACCCCGCGCGTCCGCATCTGGCCTCGATGACCTCCCCCGCCGCCGTTCCCGCGCCCGCCGTCAAGGGCCCGGCCTTCCCCGAGTTCGTGGCCCTGATCGCCATGATGATGGCGCTCAACGCCCTCGCCATCGACGCCATGCTGCCGGCCCTGCCGGCCATCGGCGACGCCCTCGGCGTGGTCGAGGAGAACAGCCGCCAGTGGATCATCACCGCCTATCTGCTCGGCTTCGGCGTGGCCCAGCTGATCTACGGCCCGCTGGCCGATCGCTACGGCCGCAAGCCGGTGCTGATGGCGGGCCTGTCGCTCTATGTCCTGTTCAGCGTCCTGGCCGCCTTCGCCCCGACCTTCGAGCTGCTGATCGCCGCCCGCGTCGGCACCGGCCTCGGCGCCGCCGCCCTGCGCGTGCTGGCGGTCTCCATCGTGCGCGACCGCTACAGCGGCCGGACCATGGCCCGGGTCATGTCGCTCAGCTTCCTCGTCTTCCTCGGCATTCCGATCATCGCCCCGACCCTGGGCCAGCTGGTCCTGACCGTCGCCCCATGGCCGTGGATCTTCGGCGTCCTCGCCCTCGCCGGCGGGGCCTTCATGATCTGGGCCGCCCTGCGCCTGCCCGAGACCCTGCATCCGGAAAACCGCATGCCGATCCAGGTCGGCCGCATCGCCTCGGCCTTCCGCGAGGCCGTCACCCACCGCCAGGCCATCGGCTACACCCTGGCCATGACCTGCATCACCGGCGCCCTGTTCGGCTTCATCAACTCCAGCCAGCAGATCTTCTTCGACGTGTTCGAGGCGCCGCAGCTGTTCACCACCGTCTTCGCCCTCGTCGCCGGCGGCATCGCCGTGGCCTCCCTGCTCAACGCCCGCCTCGTCGAGCGGCTCGGCTCGCGGCTGATCTCGCACACCGCCCTGCTGGGGTTCATCACCATGGCCGCGATCCATTCGGCGGTCGCCCTGTCCGGCCACGAGACGATCTGGACCTTCGCCGTGCTGCAGGGCCTGACCATGTTCTGCTTCGGCCTGATCGCCGGCAATTTCGGCTCCATGGCGATGGAGCCGATGGGCCATATCGCCGGCACCGCCTCCTCGGCCCAGGGCTTCATCTCGACCACCATCGGCTCGACCCTCGGCTTCCTGATCGGCCAGCAGTTCAACGGCTCGGTCGCCCCCATGGCCCTCGGCATGGCGGTGATGGGCGTCTCGGCCCTCGGCTTCGTCCTGGTCGCCGAGCGCGGCCGGCTGTTCAAGGCGCGCCATCTCGAGCCGGCGCCGGTCGAGGTCTGACCGCGGCCGACCGCGGGGGTTGATCTTTCAGGCCGGCCCGGGCGTTGTCCTGCGCACACCCGCAAAGGACGCCCCGATGATCCGCCAGCTCGGCCTCGTATCCGCCCTCGCCCTCGTGACCGCCCTCGGAGGCTGCGCCGCCATGACCGCTACCGGCTCCGATGCGCCCGTCGCCCTCCCCGCGATCGCCACCGCCCCGGTCGACCATGTCCGCGACATTCATTCGTACGCCCGCCCCGAGGTCGCCCGCGTCGTCCACGTCGCCCTCGACCTGACCGCCGACTTCGAGGCGAAGACCCTGTCCGGCTCGGCCGCCCTCGACATCACCGCCGAGCCGGGCGCCGACCACATCATCCTCGACGTCCGCAATCTCGACATCCGGTCCGTCAGCGACGCCGCCGGAAACCCGCTGCGGTTCGAGACCGGCGCCGCCGATCCGATCATGGGTCAGTCCCTCACCGTCCACTTCCCCGCCTTCGCCGCCGGCGAGCGCCGCCGCATCCTCGTCCGCTATTCCACCCGGCCCGACGCCGCCGCCCTGCAGTGGCTGACCCCGGCCCAGACCGCCGGCGGCGAGCAGCCCTATCTGTTCAGCCAGGGCCAGGCGATCCTGACCCGCACCTGGATCCCCACCCAGGACAGCCCGGGGATCCGCCAGACCTGGGACGCCCGCATCGTCGCCCCGTCCGACCTCAAGGTGGTGATGAGCGCCGAGGCCGTCGGCGCCCCGGAACCGGCCGGCCCCGGCCTGACCGCCACCCGCTTCCGCATGACCAATCCGGTGCCGCCCTATCTGATCGCCATCGGCGTCGGCGACGTCGCCTTCCAGGCCATCGACGAGCGCACCGGCGTCTGGACCGAGCCGTCGATGCTGCACGCCGCCCATGACGAACTGGTCCCCACCGCCGAAATGGTCGACGTGGCCGAAGAACTCTACGGCCCCTACCGCTGGGGCCGCTACGACATCTTGGTCCTGCCGCCGTCCTTCCCGTTCGGCGGCATGGAGAACCCGCGCCTGACCTTCGCCACCCCGACCATCATCGCCGGCGACCGGTCGCTGGTGTCGCTGGTGGCGCACGAGCTGGCGCACAGCTGGTCCGGCAATCTGGTGACCAACGCCACCTGGGCCGACTTCTGGCTCAACGAGGGTTTCACCGTCTATTTCGAGAACCGCATCATGGAGGCGGTCGAGGGCCGCGAGCGGGCGCTGATGCTGCAGTCGCTCGGCTGGGGCGGCCTGCAGGACACCCTCGCCAGCCTGCCGCCGGCCGACACCCGGCTGAAGCTCGACCTCGCTGGCCGCGATCCGGACGAGGGCATGACCGACATCGCCTATGAGAAGGGCGCCGCCTTCCTGACCACCATCGAGCGCATCGTCGGCCGCGAGCGGTTCGACGCCTGGCTCAAGGGCTATTTCGAGCGCAACGCCTTCCGGCCGATGACCACCGAACGCTTCCTCGAGGACATCCGCACCCATCTGGTGACCACAAAGGCGCTCGAGGACCGGCTGATGATGGACGCCTGGATCTACCAGCCCGGCATGCCGTCCAACTGGGTCCCGCCGGTGTCGGACGCCTTCGTCCCGGTCGACGCCGCCGCCCGCGCCTTCTTCGCCGACAAGGGCCCGGCCTCGGCCATTCCGTGGTCCGGCTGGTCGACCCAGGAGCGCCAGCGCTTCCTCGCCTGGCGTCCGGCCGATCTCGCCGAGGGCGCCGACTGGCTGACCCCCGCCCAGCTCGCCGATCTCGAAGCGACCCTGAAGCTGCGCGAGGAGGGCAACGCCGAACTGGTCCACGCCTGGCTGCAGATCGCGGTCCAGCACCGCTATCAGCCGGCCGTGCCGACGCTGGAGAAATTCCTCACCACCCAGGGCCGGCGCAAATTCGTCCTGCCCCTGTTCACCAGCCTGTGGGCCGAGGGCGACTGGGGCCGCCCCATCGCCACCCGCCTCTACGCCCGCGCCCGCCCGGGCTACCACCCGGTCACCACCGGCTCCGTCGACGCCGTGGTGGGACGGCCGTAGGGCGGCAGGGGCTGCGCCGTCGCCACGCTTCCTTCTCCCATTGGGAGAAGGTGGCCGGGCGGAGCCCGGTCGGATGTGGGTCGGCTGGTTCCGTCGGCGTGAGCCGCCGCTCCGCTCGGCGACACGGCTTCGCCGACCCCGACACCCGACCCACACCCTTTCGCGCAACCGATCGCTTCGCTCCCGGGCGCTCAAGCCCTCTCCCAACGGGAGAGGGAAGCCGCGTGACGCTGTGCTTACAATCCGCGAATCTATAGTGGACTTATCAAAATATTCCCCGGCACAATCAGCCACATAGCCTTTTCTCGATCCGTTTTGTCTGTCCTAGGGCGGGGCTCCCTTACAATGCTACCCATCCCGTCGAACGGGGAGGGCGTCGGATCCACGTTCCTCGATGGCGGCGGGCTGTGGTCGAGCGATGAAGCCCGGGCGATGGAGAGTCCGGGGGCCCTCGAGGGCAGGGATGGATCCTGCCCACTTGCTCGCCGCGCGGCTTGAGGATCGGGCCGATGCCGCTACATGCGGTCATGTCCGACCCGGGGCGGGGTCCAGCAATGGCTCCATCCCGTCGAACGGGGAGGGCGTCGG